>NZ_DBIC01000354.1:0-3564 GCF_002296545.1 Herbaspirillum sp. UBA812
ACGGCGGGCGTTGAGATAGCCGATGACCGTGGCCGCTGCGGTGAGGGCCAGCACCAGCCAGGCGCTCAGTTCCACCATCTCGTGCTGCTGGATGGGCGGCAGGCGCAGCCACGGCAGCGCGGCCAGCGCCAGCGCGCGCAAGAGCGTGAGCAGCAGCGCCGAAGAGAACGCCCCCATGGCCAGCATGCCGGCCCAGGCCACGCGGTCGGCGGCGGTTTCCGACAAGCCGCGCCGCTTGAGGTAGGGCACGGCCAGCGCTACCGGCATCAGCAGGAAGGACAGCAGCAGCACCGCTGCGCCCAGCGTGATCCAGCCCGCGTGGGTGGTCAGGGCCGGCAACAGCTGCCAGCCTATCCAGGCATGCAGCGCGGCCAGCAGGCCGAGGACGGTCAACAGCGAAAAGAGGCTACGGCGCATGGAAAACCTTTGAAAGAGGACACATTGCCCGGGACTGCGGAGGCCGGACCAAGCTTGCCGGAAAGCAAGCATATGAAGGCTTGAGACATGCTTTTCAAGCAATTTCTGCGAAAAACCTCGTAAATCCTGCCCAAAATGGCTCATCGGCAGGCAGCAGAAATGGCCAGATGAAGAAAAAGTCCGCCACAGGCATGCAAGAAGACGCGCGGAGGAGGATAATATTGCCTCTATCCCCCCGTTTTTAATTCGCGCGACCTTGGCGGCGACAGCCGCATCGATGGCAAGAGCATCGACACCAGGCCGCGCCTGCATCATTGGAAGAGTTATTTTGAGTTCAAGCAAAACCAAACGCTGGCATGGCAATGTCGAGGCGATCAAGGCCGAATTCCTCAACGGCGTGATTACCCAGATGAGCTCCTACGGCGACCGCGTCCATTTCAGCATGTTCGGTTCGGTGCAGAAGCCGCACTATGAAGTCATCAACAGCTTCGACAAGAAGATGGCCTTCGATGGCAATCATCACCTGCACCGCGCCGAGGAAACCGAATTCGGTCCCGGCAACGTGACGCCCATCTTCACCCTCGACCAGATCAAGCGCATCGTCGCCACCGGCGGCAGCGGCACCCGCAGCACGCCGCGTTCGGCGCGTGCCTCCTCGGCCCGCAGCGCCGCCGGCAGCGCCCGCCCGACCACCGCCGCCGCCCGTGCGCGCGAAGCGGTCGATGGCGAGAAGTACGCCTACTTCAAGGCCAACCGCCACATGCTGCCCGATGAAACCAACCAGCATTCCGATGAGATCAGCAAGCTGATGCTCAATGGCATGTCGGCGGAACAGGCCTTCGGTGAAGTCATTTCCAAGTACTTCGACTGAGACTGATCGCACTTCGGGATGGTCGCGGCGCACCCCGCCGCACTCTCCAAATGAAAATGGCCGGAGCTCTGTCTCCGGCCATTTTTCATTGCGGTGCCCTGCTCTGCCGATCAGTAGATTTCCGGCACGATCATGGAATCGGGCACCGGATGGCGCTCGTAATCCTCATGGCGTTCACGCTCGGGCAGTTGCACGGTCGGATGCGGCACTTCCGCGTAAGGCATCTGCTGCAGCAGATGGCTGATGCAGTTCAGGCGGGCCTTCTTCTTGTCCACCGCCTGCACGATCCACCATGGCGCTTCCGGAATGTGGGTGCGTTCCAGCATCACTTCCTTGGCCTTGGTGTATTCCTCCCAGCGGCGGCGCGATTCCAGGTCCATGGGGCTCAGCTTCCACTGCTTGAGCGGATCGTGGATACGCGAGAGGAAGCGCAGGTGCTGCTCTTCATCGGTGATCGAGAACCAGTACTTGATGACCTGGATGCCGGCACGCGTGAGCATGCGTTCGAACTCGGGCACCGAGCGGAAGAATTCCTCGTATTGCTCGTCGGTACAGAAACCCATCACGCGCTCCACGCCCGCACGGTTGTACCAGCTGCGGTCAAAGAGCACGATCTCGCCGGCTGCCGGCAGGTGCGATACATAGCGCTGGAAATACCATTGCGTGCGTTCGCGGTCATTGGGTGCCGGCAGCGCGGCCACGCGGGCCACGCGCGGGTTCAGGCGCTGGGTGATGCGCTTGATGACGCCGCCCTTGCCGGCCGCATCGCGTCCCTCGAAGACGATCACCACCTTGTGGCCGGTCTGCACCACCCAGTCCTGCAGCTTGACCAGCTCGCCCTGCAGGCGGAACAGTTCGCGGAAATACAGGCGGCGGTATTCCTTTTCCTCGCTGCCGTGCGCGCTGGAAAATTCGCCGGTGACCGGATCGACGGTACGGTCTTCCAGCTCCAGTTCCATTTCTTCGTCGTAGCTGTCGGCCAGTTCGCGGTGGACGCGCTTGACCAGTTCTTCCTTATCCATCATGTCCTCGTGTGCAAGATAAAGTGGCGAACGCGGCATTTCCCTTCGCCTGAAAAGTGCGTGACAACATACCTGCCCATTGTGACCAAGACATGACAGGCGGATAACATTGGAGTCAAAGGTGGCCGGGACCGGCCGATCCCCTTGCATCCTGCGCCATCCTGCGGGAAAACGCCATGATGCCGTGCAGAACCGCGGGCGCGAAAATAGGCTATAGTCCCGGAAACGATTCCGGCATAACAGCATGACACTTACAGAACTCAAATACATCGTGGCCGTCGCGCGGGAAAAGCATTTCGGCCATGCAGCAGAAGCTTGTTTCGTCGCCCAGCCCACGCTGTCGGTGGCCATCAAGAAACTGGAAGATGAGCTGGGCGTGGTCATCTTCGAACGCGGCGGCACCGAGGTCTCGGTCACGCCGCTGGGCGCGCAGATCGTGGCCCAGGCCGAGCGCGTGCTGGAGCAGACCGCCGCCATCAAGGAAATCGCCAACCAGAACAAGGATCCGCTTTCCGGCCCCTTGCGCCTGGGCATCATCTACACGATCGGCCCTTACCTGCTGCCTTCGCTGGTCAAGACCATGATCGAGCGCGTGCCGCAGATGCCGCTGATCCTGCAGGAAAATTTCACTACGCGCCTGATCGAACTGCTGCGCCAGGGCGAACTCGATGCGGCCATCATGGCCCTGCCCTTCCCCGAACACGGACTGAACGTGATGCCGCTGTACGATGAGGAATTCATGGTGGCATTGCCGCGCCAGCACAAGTGGGCCGAGCGCAAGGAGATCGATGCACGTGAACTGAAGAGCGAGACCATGCTGCTGCTGGGCAATGGCCACTGTTTCCGCGATCAGGTGCTGGAAGTCTGCCCGGAGATGTCACGCTTCTCCACCAATGGCGATGGCATCGCCCGCACCTTCGAAGGCTCGTCGCTGGAGACCATCCGTCACATGGTGTCCTCCGGCATCGGCGTGACCGTGCTGCCGCGCGCGTCCATTTCCGATGCCGATAACCGTGATGGCATGGTGCGCTACGTCCCCTTCGTGGCCCCCGCACCATCGCGCCGCGTGGTCATCGCCTGGCGCAAGAGCTTTACGCGGCAGGCGGCCATCGATGCCGTGCATCAGGCGGTGCTGGCGTGCAAGCTCAATGGCGTGCAGATGCTCATCGAAGAGTCGGCCAGCGCGGCCTGATCCCTGCGCCAGCTTGCAAGCAAAACGGGGCCCGCCATTACTAGGGCCCGTTTTTTTTTGCT
>NZ_DBIC01000072.1:0-10186 GCF_002296545.1 Herbaspirillum sp. UBA812
CGTCATACGCCTGGCGAATCTCGGGGCGCTCGACGGCATGGCCGCTGTTGGCGGCATCCTGGCGGTCTGCATGCTGGTCATGCTCATGCGGCAGGCGCGGCTTTTCGTGTTTGGGATGACGGTCTTTTCTGGTTCTCAGGAAGCTGGTCATGGTGGTGGTCCTCGCAATTGAATGGTTGACTCTTCTTTTGCCGCAGGGCGATGCCGTGTGAGAGTGGCCACAGCGCATCATCACGCCTTGCATCTGCATGAAGCGAACAAGTACGACCGGGCCTCACAACAGAAGTGCCGCGAGTTACAAAGTGGGATGAAAAATAAGATTTTGTCCGACAGACAATTCGTACAAGCCGGCGCACAAGGCGCGGAAAGAGAAGAGCAGATGCCCGCTTGGACGCGCCAGGACTGGCTGCGTTCCCCATCTGCTGCGAATGGCCGCACATGAAAAAAAAAGGCGGACCCGGGTAGCGGTCCGCCTTTTACTTAGTTTTTCACGCCGCTCATGATGGCGTGAAGCTCATCCGTTACTGCAAAAGCGTCGCCTCACAGCGACAGTCGCGCACGCGCGGCGCGATATTCCTCTTCCAGCCTATCCACCATCTCGGCCACGGTCGGCACATCTTCCATCAGTCCCACGCCCTGGCCTGCGCCCCAGATATCGCGCCATGCCTTGGCCTTGCTGCCACCGCCGGAACCGAAGTTCATCTTGGTCTTGTCGGCTTCGGGCAGGTTGTCCGGATCGAGGCCGGCATTGACGATGGACTTCTTCAGGTAGTTGCCGTGCACGCCGGTGAAGAGGTTGGTGTAGACCACATCGGCGGCGGTCGACTCCACGATGGCCTGGCGGTAGGCGTCGTCCACATTGGATTCACGCGTGGCCAGCCAGCGCGAGCCCATGTAGGCGAAGTCCGCGCCCATGGCTTGCGCTGCCAGCACCGCATCGCCCGTGGCGATCGAGCCGGACAGGGCCAGCGGTCCCTTGAACATCTTGCGCACTTCACCCACCAGCGCGAAGGGCGAGAGCGTACCTGCATGGCCACCGGCACCGGCGGCCACCAGGATCAGGCCATCGACACCGGCTTCCAGGGCCTTCTCGGCATGGCGCAGCGAGATCACGTCATGCAGCACGATGCCGCCATAGCTGTGCACGGCATCGAGCATTTCCTTGGGCGGTGCGCGCAGGCTGGAGATGATGATGGGCACCTGGTGCTTCACGCAGGTGGCCACGTCCTGGGCCAGGCGGTCGTTGGACTGATGCACGATCTGGTTGACCGCGATCGGTCCCGCCTTGCGTTGCGGGTGATCCGCTTGCCATTGGGCAAGCTCGTCCTGCAGCTGGGTCAGCCAGGTGTCGAGCAGCTCGGCCGGGCGCGCATTGAGGGCAGGAAACGATCCGACCAGCCCGGCCTTGCACTGGGCTGCCACCAGGGCCGGGCCGCTGGCGATGAACATGGGCGAGCAGATGATGGGCAGGCGCAAATCTTGCAGTGCTTTGGGGTAAGCAGGGGCTGGTGGCATGGTCGTCTCTCTTGGGTTGTCATTATCTCAAGGCAACAGGGCTGGACCCCATGCCGCTTTTGTCCGGCGATTATAGGACAAAAAGCGACAAAATATAACGGTCGTGCTTTTTGTTGCGCGAAGGTGAAATATTCAGGAAATTATTTATATGATTTACTGTCTTCCCTTCATGCGTGCTATGTTTTCCACAAGCCTGCAGTAAAAACAGGCCACGCAGGGCGCTACCGGGGGCGTCTTGCGGACCGGCTCAGCCGGAAGGGCCATGCCCGCGTTCCATCTATCGTTATTAGCCGTAGGGGGGAATCATGCAACACTTTGATCTCGTCAATGTCCTCATCATCGTCCTGGCCGCCGTCGCACTGATTGGGGGCGCGCTGCTGCACAAGCGTGCACTTAAAAAGGCGCTCATCGAATCGGACAAGCTGCCGGTGCGCGGCCTGCGGCGTTATCGCCAGCAGTGAAGCGCGGCGCTTGCCCGCCATCCTGCGCGGCATTCTTTTCATTCAATACGACCATTGCAGGCTGAACCCGCCGGTCAGCGTACCGGTGGGGAATCCCTGTGGCCTGGTCAGTGGCGCAGCGATGAAGAGCTCCATGCCGAGCTTGTCCACGTTGCCACGCCAGCCCAAAACGGCACCGCTCAAGCGGCGCCCGCTCAGGCTTTGCGTCAGTGGTCCCGCTACCGCGCCGGTATCGACGCCGGCGTACACTTCCTGCCCGCCTTCTCCCATCCCCCAGGACAACTCATTGCGCAGCAGCCAGCCGCGCTCGGCCTGCAAGTTCATGTCGCCATCAAAGCCACGCACGGTATAGCGTCCGCCGATGGCGAACTGATCCTGCGCCGGCAGCTTGCCCCGGTTCCATTGGGCGCGCGCCGTTGCGTTGTAACGTACGCGTGCTGCGCCCAGCGTGAAGGGCGCATTGATCGCTGCGTCCGCCAGCCACAGTCCATAGCGCGTGGTGATCTGCGGCAGGTCGAGTTCGTCCTCGGGCGCACGGCCTTGCCGGTCCAGTGCACGGCGATAGCTCAGGTTGATCTCGGCCACGGCCGGTCCGATGAAGTGGCGGTGATTCACGCTCCATTCCCATGCCGTCATCCTGCGCTGTTGCGGCTCCAGCGGAATCTGGTCGACGAAATTGAACGACTTGCGCAGCAACAGCCGGGCTGCGACATGGCTCTTGCTGGTGGCACTGCGTTGCAGGAGGCGCGACAGTTTGACTTCGCTCGTTTCGGCATGGCCGCTGTAGACCACCGGTTCAAAGGCGCCCTCCACCGTCTGGTGATAACGGCTGCCCGCGAGCGTCGCCGAGAGCAGCCAGTAGCCGAAGGGCAGCGAATAATGCACGGTATGGCTGCGGCTGCCGCGATCCCCGTAGCGGCCCAGGCTGCGCGTGAGACTGGCGTAAAAGAGATCATTGAGCGTCCACCAGTTGTCATAGGCCACCGTCACGCCGGCCTGATAGCGGCCAGTGGTGCGCGCACCGCCATCGTCCAGCGAGGCCGAGAAGCGGAACGGAAAGGCCTGCCGGTATTGCACGACCAGATCGCTGTCGCCGGCTTGCGCGTCGGATTCTTCCGAGGGCGTGATCTCGATGTCAGCCTCCGCTGTCGGCACGCGCCTTAGGTTTTCCAATCCTTGCTCAATGGCGCGCAAGTCGAGCAGATCTCCCTCAGACAGCGGCAGTGCCGTGACAGCATTGCCGCGCGTGTCCGCTCCCTCGGCCATGCGCACCTTGCGCAGCCTGCCCGGTATTACGGTCAGTACCAGCCTCCCGGCTGAAAGATCCTGCGGCTGCGCCAGCACGCGGGTGGTGGTGTAGCCGCGCGCGATGATGTCGGCCTGCACGCGAGCCAGCAGGATTTGCAGACCCTGGCTGCCCAGGCAGCGGCCGGTGGCACCACCATCCCCGGCCGCCTTCATCACCGTGCCCAGGGCGGGCCGGAAGCGCTCCGCAGAATCTCCTTCCATGATGATCGTGTCGATGCGGCTGCAAGCTTGTTCGTCCTCGGGGTAGTCCAACGACGTGGAAGCGGGAGGGGGCAGGCCCAGCGTGTGCACATCGGGCGCTTGCTCCAGGGCCTCGCGCAAGACGCGCTCTCGTTCGCGCTGCAGTTGTTCTTGCTGGATGCCGGGAGATTGTGCTGCGCTGTAGAGCGGGAGGGAGAGCGCGCCGAGCAGCAGCGGAGAAAGGAGGCGGTAGCGATTCATAAGGAAATGGTCAGCGAGCAAAACAACACCGGGCACGCGTGTCGCGATCACTCAACAATTTGGGAGATCGCAATTTCTCTTTTTATCGTCTGCACATAAATCAGACTTTTCTGATTTTTTAATCCGCTCTAAAAAAATAGACTGCGCCTCGAATCGATAAGGCGTCCGGCCTGGGTCGATCTCACAAAAGGGGCGATCCATGAACCGTCAGCGCTATCAGTTGGTCTTCAACCGTCATCGCGGCATGCTGATGGCGGTCGCGGAAACCGCCTCGACCACCAGCGGCCAGAGGTCACCGATGGCATGCGGGGCTGCCGGTGTGGTGGCACCGGCATCGTGGAAGTTCTGCACGCTGGTCTTGGCCCTGGCACTGACGTGGCAAAGCGTGGCACATGCGCAGATCCTGGCAGACCGCAACGCGCCGCGCGAAGAGCAGCCGATGGTGCTCAAGGCCGCCAACGGCGTGCCCGTGGTGAACATCCGGCAGCCCAACGCCAAGGGCCTGTCGGTCAACAGCTACCGGCGTTTTGATGTGGATGGACGCGGAGTCATCCTCAATAACGCGGGTGGCTCCAGCAAGTCCGAACTGGGCGGCTATATCGCTGGCAATCCGTGGATGCCCGGCGGTGGCGCGCAGGTCATCGTCAACCAGATCAACGCAACGGACCCCAGCTACCTGCGCGGCTTCATCGAGGTGGCAGGCAACCCGGCGCAGGTGATCATCGCCAACCCTGCCGGCATCACCTGCGCGGGCTGCGGTTTCATCAACGCCCAACGCGCCACCATGACCACCGGCACGCCCGTCATCCGGCAGGGCAACCTGGAAAGCTATCGCGTCAACAGCGGCGTGATCAGCTTTGAGGGGCTGGGCCTGCAAGCCAATGACACCGCGTATGCCGACGTCATCGCCCGTGCAGTGCGCGTACATGCGGAGCTGCGGGCCAAACAGATCCGGCTCACCACCGGGCTCAATACGGTCAGTGCTGATCACGCGCAGGTCACGCCGGACCAGAGCGCCACCGATGGTGCGCCGGTGCGCGCCATCGATGTGGCAGCGCTCGGCGGCATGTATGCCGGCCACATCTACTTGAGTGCTACCGAACATGGCGTGGGCGTGCACAACGGCGGCACGCTCACGGCCACTGAAGGACAGCTGGTCGTGACGGCAGCCGGCCGCCTGGAAAACACCGGGACGCTGGCCGCACGGGGCGACACCGTGATCGCTGCCGCCGGAGCGGTGAGCAACGCCGGCAGCGGCACGATGGGCTCCGAAAGCACGCTGCGCATCCACGCCACTGCACTGGACAATGCCGGCACGCTTGACGCCAGCCGACAGCTCCAGATACGCACCACCGGAGCGCTCATCAACCAGGGTAGCTTGGGCGCCAGGGACAGCACCCTCCTTGAAGTCGGGACACTGGAGAACACCGGCACGGGACGCATCGGGAGCACAGGCGACACCCGCGTGCAGAGTAGTGGTTCGATACGCAATGCAGGCAGCCTGCTAGGGGATACCGGCGTTACGCTTGCTGCGGTCACGCTGGAGAACACCGGCAGCGTGCTCACCCCCGCCACGCTCGCACTGCGTATACGCAACATGCTGGACAACAGCGGCAAGATCGGCAGCAATGCCCGGCTTGAGCTACGCGCCACGACCCTGAGCAATCGGGGAGATATTTATTCCGCACAGGAATCGGTCCAGTTGCAGGTAGCAGGACGCCTCTTCAACAGCGGCAGCATCGAAGCAAAACGGACACTCGATGCCGAGGCGGTAGCGATTGAAAACCAGGGGCGCTTCATCGGGGAAGCGGCACTCAACGCCAGCGCAAGCGCTGCCCTCACCAATGCTGGCACCATGGGCAGCAGGGCCGGCGCCGACTTCAAGGCTGCTACCCTCGACAATCGCGGCACGCTCAGTGCAGTCCAATTGCTCGCCCTGAAAGTGACCGGCAAATTCACCAACGAAAAAAACGTCGGTGCCGGCAGCACCCTCCAGATCGATGCCGATGCACTGGACAACAGCGGCAAGCTGTTCTCGCACGGTAGCTTGCTGATGCGTATCGGTGGTGCTGCACTCAACAGCGGCAAGGTTGGCGCAGACGGCACGGTGGATTTCCGGACGGCCTCTCTGGTCAATGGCGGAGCACTCTATTCGCTGGCCAAGAGTGTCGACATACAGACCCGAGAAAGCATCACCAACAGCGGTACTGTTGAGGCCAAGACATCCGTCTCACTGAAGGCGGCGGCCCTGAACAACAGCGGGACGTTCACCGCCGAGGGCGCCATGAAGCTCTCGCTGCAGCAGGGCTTGAGCAACACCGGAGAGATCGGCGCCAACGATACGCTCACCGTCAATGCGGCCACGCTGGAGAACCGGGGCAGGATCCGTTCGGCCGAGAGTTCTCTCGAACTGACGACAGACGGAAAGACCAGTAACCAAGGAAAGATCCTCGCCGCCACCCGGCTGGAGATCACGGCCACTGGCATCGACAACAGCGACGGCACGCTGGGCGGCGGCGAGGTGGTGATTGATGCGCGCAACCGGCGTTTCAACAATCAGCGCGGCGTACTCTTTGCGCGGCAAGACCTGAAGGCAGAGAGCGCAGAGCTCGACAATCGTGCCGGCAGTATCGCCGCCCGGGGCAAACTGACGCTCTCCAGCGGTGAAGTCAACAATGAGGGCGGATTGTTGCAGGCCCTGAAGAGCCTCGACATCGATACCCACGGCCAGGCACTGTACAACCAGCATTCGGGCAAGGATCAAGGTGTGCGTGCCGGCACGGATCTGCACATCAAGGCCGGCGCGCTGGGCAATGGCGCGGGTGTTGTGGTGGCAGGTGGCGAAGCCCGTCTTCAAGTGAGCACCCTCGACAATCAGGGTGGCGATATCGCCACTGGTGGTGGGCTGCGCATCGAGGCCCGCAGCGTGGACAATCGCGGTGGGCAGTTGCAGTCGAAGGGCGCGATGCGAGTGGAGGTGTCGGAAGGCGACATGGATAACCGCCGTGGCCTGATCCGTTCCGACGAAGACGTAACGCTACAGAGCCAGCACCTGCGCAACGACGACACCCAGGGCAAGGATCAGGGCATCGAAGGCCGCAGCGTAAGTGTTACCACGGGTGCGCTCTACAACAACAACGGCGCCATCCGCTCCGGCCAGTCATTGCAGATCGCCGCCAGCGAGAGCGTGGACAATCGCGGCGGACTCCTGTCTTCGCAGGGCACGCTGTCAGTCAATGACCCGGCCAGTACCCGCAGGCTGGTCATCGACAATGAAGGCGGACGCATCCTCGCAGGCGGCGACCTTCGTCTCACATCGCACTCCCTGATCGGCAAGGGCTTGCTGTTGAGTCACAGGAATCTGCGTATCGATGTGGCCACCGATCTGGAGCAGCGCGGGGAAACCGTTGCCGGTGGCGATCTCGATCTGCGCACCGGTGGCCGCTTCAGCAACTACGGCACGCTGGCCGCAGGTGCAGCGTTGCGCGTGACTGCCAGGGGATTCCAGAATCATGCGGGTGCTTCGATACTGGGCGGCGATGTCTCGCTGTCTGCCGGTGCGAGCCAGGACTTCATCAACCGCGGCCTGGTCGATGGCGTCACCACGCGCATTCAGGCTGGCACGCTCTACAACCTCGGTGCCGGGCGCATCTACGGTGACCGCGTCGCGCTTGCTGCAGATGTGCTGCACAACGCACCGGAAACCATCGATGGCGTACAACGGGCCCCCGTCATCGCGGCACGTGAGCGTCTGGATATCGGCACCGGCTTGCTCTACAACAGCGAGCAGGCGTTGCTGTATTCAGCCGGCGACATGTCGATTGGCGGCGCCATCGGCAGCGACCATCGCGCGACCGGACGCGCGCGCGAGGTCAACAACACCAGCGCGACTGTCAATGCTGATGGCGCGCTCACCATTGCTGCCGATGCGATCAACAACCGGAATGCGCACTTCGAGATCGCCGAAGAGAGCAAGCCGGGACGCAGGATCATCAACTACCGCCTGGTGGGGTCGCCGGATTTCCTCTCCGGTGACAATGCGCGGCTGATCCATCAGGATAGCGGCCAGATCATCGCGCCGGAGAACTGGCGCGCGATGGGCGATGAGGACAATTTCCGCCTGCTGCTGCCGTCGGAGGAATATCCCTTTGATCGTTACGGACCGCCGTTTGACTATAGCCGGCATGTCGGCAGGGGTGGCCGCTTGTACCGGAGCTTCGGCGTTGGCCCTGCCTATCTTGCAGCGATTCCCGAAGTCAGTACCGAGCACAGCACCATTCCGGCAGAACCGGAACGCTTCGTCTACCAGCCCGGTGACCGGATATGGGATGTCTTTCGCGTAGCAAGGCCGACGACGGAAGTACCACCCGAGCCTGAACTTCCCAGAATCTGCATTGATCCTGAATCCTGCCCGGATGCGGATTATCGGCAACGGCATAGCCAGTGGAAAGCGATCCGCGATACGACGGTTGAGTCCTACCACAATCTGGACAAGGCTATCGATAGATTCAACCGTTCACTCTACGCTCGCATGGTGGGCGAGTGGATCATCTACGACGGCACCGAGCAGATCCGGCGCACTATCGTCACCCGCAGCACCCCCGGCATGATCACCTCCGGCGGCGCGATGACCCTGGCCGCCGGTGTGGTCAACAACTACGCCAGCCAGTTCATCGCCGGTGGCCTGCTGGCCGGAGATGCCGTCAATGGCACGGCCATCAACAACACCGGCCCCATGGGCAGGCAGACGGTCACCTCCACCGGCACGGCAGAGAAGACCTTCATCAGGGAACATTGGCTCAAGGCCGATGAGCGTCGTTATGAGAGCGCACCCTACGCCTCTCAAACGATAGAAACACAATTCCCACTTGATGTGAGCGCCACGCACGAGGCAGGCAGCACGCGCGAGCGTACTCCTCGCGCACCCGCCACCGTTCCCGCCCAAGCGCTGCCGGATGCGGGCAAGACGGCTGACCTGCGTGCTCCCGCCGTCGACGTGAACTTGCCGGCCAATGCCTTGTACCAGGTCAATCAGAGCAGCGTGGCCGCACCACTGGTGCAGACCGATCCGCGCTTCATCGGTCAGCGCAACTGGCTGTCGTCCGACTTCCTGGTGCGTGCGTATCAGGACCGCTTCGGTCCTGCGCCGGGTTACCAGCGTTTCGGTGATGGCTTCTACGAGCAACAGCTGATCCAGCGGCAGATCCAGGAAGCCACCGGCCAGCGCTATCTGAACGGCTTCAGCAACAACGAGGCGCAATACCTGGCGCTGATGCAAGCCGGGCTGCAGCAGGCGCAGGTCCAGCGCTATGCGTTGGGCATCGCACTCTCCGAAGCACAGATCGCCCAGCTTAAAACGGACATCGTCTGGCTGGTACAGCGGAGGGCGACGCTGGCCGATGGCCGTGAGCAGGAAGTGCTGGTGCCGCAGGTCTATCTGCAGCCGTCGAGCCTGCGGGTGAGTGGTCGCCAGACCCTGATCGCCGGCAATGAAGTCGCCTTCCAGACCGTGCAGGACATCCTCAATCGCGGCGGCACCATCGCCGCGCGAACGGGGGTGACGCTGCGCGCGGACAACGTCAGCAATCTCGGCGGGCGTATTGAGGGCGGCTCGGTTCGCCTCCTGGCGCAGAGTGATATCGAGAATGCCGGTGGCGTCATCGATGCCAACGACAAGCTGGTGCTGAGTGCGGGCCGGGATGTCGTGCTTCGCAGTACCAGCGTCACGACTGCCAATGCCATCACCACGGGACGCAATATCGATCAGGTGGCCAGCGTGAGTGGCAAGGACGTGGTGCTGCTTGCTGGCCGCGACCTGCAGGCCGATGCGGCCGTCATTGCCGCCTCGGGTGACGCCGTGTTGGCGGCGGGCCGGGATGTGCGTCTTGGTGTCGTGCAGGAATATTTCCGGCAGGAGATCCGCTGGGCCGATGACAAGGGCGGCAGCAACTGGGTCAGCAGGCTGACCGGTCCGAATCTGGTGGACCGTGCCAATGGTGCGCACGGCACCAGCGAGGTGGGCATCAATCGCGCCGTGGTGACCGGCAACAAGGAGGTCGCCACGCAGGTCAGCGGCAACAGCATCCGCATCCAGGCGGGGCAGGATGTGACGAGCAAGGGCGCGCAGGTGGTGGCGGAGAACGCGCTGCAAGTCGAGGCCGGGCGTGACATTGGTATCGGCACCGCCAACGTCTCTGCCAGCGCACGCGACCAGGGGCAGCGCAGCAGCAGCGGAATCCTGACGGCCAGGACGGTGCGCACCGATGACGCCAGCAGCACCAGCCGCGAGGCCGGCAGTACCTTCTCCGGCGAGACGGTGCTGGTGCGCTCGGGCAACGATGTGAATGTCAAAGGTAGCCAGGTCGTTTCGACGCAGGGCACGACCATTGTGGCGGGCCATGAAGTGAACATTGTTGCCGCAAGCGAGAGCAGCAGCCAGCGCAACTTCCGGCAGGAGACCA
>NZ_DBIC01000072.1:10474-11169 GCF_002296545.1 Herbaspirillum sp. UBA812
AGCGCAACTTCCGGCAGGAGACCACCAGTGGCGTGATGGGGGCGGGCATCGGCGTGACCGTGGGCAGCCGCATGCAGAGCCGCGATGTGGATGGGCAGTCACAGACGGCATCTGCTTCCACGGTGGGGAGCGTGACGGGCGATGTCAGCATCGTCGCGGGTAATCGCTATACGCAGGTCGGCAGTGATGTGTTGGCACCGGGTGGCGATATCGACATCGTGGCCCGGACGGTCAGCATTCTTGCTGCCCAGCAGAGCAGCCACACCGTGACCGAGGACAAGTTCCGCCAGCAAGGCGTGACGGTGGCGGTAACCAGTCCTGTGTTGTCGGCGGTGCAGACGGTGCAGCAGATGGCGGAGGCAGCCAGCAAGACAAGGGACCGGCGCACGCAAGCCCTGGCCGCAGCCACAGCAGGCTTGGCGGCATCCAATGCGGCGGACGCCGTCATCGCGGGCCAGGGCAAGACGATCAATGACAAGCCCAATCAGATTGCGACGGGGCCGACAGATCCTGCCACCGGGAAGACGCCGGCCCGCGATGCCAATGCCGCCGACAAGGCCGGCGGCATCAACCTGGCCTTCAGCCTGGGCGCGAGCAGCAGCCAAGGCAGATCGGAGCAGATTAACCAGACGGTGCGCGGCTCAAGCGTATCGGCAGGCGGAAGCCTCGCTATCACTGCCAATGGCGAGGGTGGT
>NZ_DBIC01000176.1:0-2007 GCF_002296545.1 Herbaspirillum sp. UBA812
GCGCCGCTGTCACGGGCGGCGGCCAGGATCTTGTCCACGGCCAGATAGGTCTGGGCGGCCGGCCCTTCTCCCAGCGAGATGGCGCGGTCGGCCTGCAAGACGTGCAGGCTGCCGAGGTCGGCTTCGGAATAGACGCACACGCCGGTCACGTCCAGCATGCGCAAGGTGCGCAGGATGCGGCAGGCAATGGCGCCGCGATTGGCGATGAGCAGATGGTCAAACATGGAATGGGCCTGGAAATCCGGGTCGTCCCGTGATTCGAAAAACCGGCTCGCGGTCGTCCGCGAGGGGTGCACTACTGCGGTCGGTCAAGCGGTGCGGATCAGTCCCACACCAGCAC
Source organism: Herbaspirillum sp. UBA812 (assembly GCF_002296545.1). Classification (NCBI taxonomy): domain Bacteria; kingdom Pseudomonadati; phylum Pseudomonadota; class Betaproteobacteria; order Burkholderiales; family Oxalobacteraceae; genus Herbaspirillum; species Herbaspirillum sp. UBA812. The sequence continues at coordinate 341 of NZ_DBIC01000176.1, forward strand.
TTCGGCCGCCGTCGGGTTCCAGCCGTTGCAGGGATTGTTGAGCTGCGGGCAGTTGGAAATGAGCACGATGAGATCCTGCTCGGCGCGCAGCTCCACGTACTTGCCGGCCGCCGAGATGCCATCCTCGAAAGTGAGACCGCCCTCGGGGGTGACCGGCACGTTCATGAAGAAGTTGATGTTGGCGCCGATGTCGCGCTTGTTGAGGCGGCCATCGTGCAGACAGGCACAGAGGAAATTGTCGCGGCAGCTGTGCATGTAGCGTTTGTCCAGCGCATAGCGCACGGTATTGCTCTCCTGCGCGCAGGCCCCGCCCAGCGTGTCATGGCGGCCGCAGGTATCGGCCACGATGGTGGCCAATGCCCGGCCCAGGTTGGAATACAGCACGCTGCCCGCACCCAGGTAGGCGCGATTCTGGCGGCGCAGGGTGCGCTGGGGATCATAGCGTTCACGCGGATGGGTGGCGCTGTAGAACAGCGTGTCGATGGCCTGGTTGCCTTCCAGGTCCAGCAGGCGCACGGTCTGCCCGGCGCTGAGGTTGAAGAGATAGGGTTCGCCGGCCGGGATCACGTGACGGAACACGGCTTGTTCTGGGGCGCGCTGGCTTTCGATGATGTGCATGTGAGTCTCCCTGCTTCACAGATGGAAGCGTTCGGTGTTGTGGAAGGCGCGTTCGTTCTCGGGGCGAGAATGGCGGCAGGCATGGGTGCTGTCGTCGCTGTGCGTCTGCAGCCACTCCAGCCGGACCGGGCGCGGTGCGTAGTGTGGATGCGGGTCCATCGGATGCTGCAGGGCGGTCAGGATGATGAGCGTGTCCATCGGTGCGGCCAGTTCGATGAAGTCACCCGCCCTGGAATTGCCGGGCACGAAGTGGAAGACGCCCTCGGCATCCACGTTCACGCGCGAGAACAGGTTCACCACCATCAGCAGGTCCTGCAGATCAAGGTTCCACTTGCCCATTTCCACCAGCAGGTTGTCGGCACCGTTGCGATGGAATCCGTTGCGCAATTCCTGGTAGCGGCCCTGGCCGTATTTCTCGCGCACCTCTTCGGCATTGAGCACGCCGCCGAAGCTGTCATGCCAGCCGCAGGTGTCTTCGGTGATGGCCGCCAGCACGCGGCCCATGTCGGAGTACAGGCAGTGACCGGCCTGCAGGCGCGCGGTGTGCTGGCCCTTGAGGGTGTCGGGCAGGTTCAGGCGTTCGCTGGGCTGCTGGGCGTTCAGCATCATCATGCTGACGTTGGCGCCGCCTTCGATGTCGGTGATGCGCAGCGATTGCCCGCGCTTGAGGATGAAGGACGTATGGCCGCCGCCGGGCAGCAGTTCTTCGTAGAGTCTGGCCTGCAGGGCCAGGGGATCCTTGCTCATGTCAGCTTTCCTTTGCAGTGAGGAGGGAGGCCAGCTTGTCCGCCTGTTCGCGGGCACGGGCCTCGTTGAGGGCGATGTCGTACGTGATGTGGGCCCCGTAGGCCTGCGGGTATTGCGGATCGACGCGCACCTTGTCGAACACCAGCAGCCGCGTGCCCAGGGTGAAACCTTCGGAGAGGTCATGGGTGACCATGAAGACGGTCAGGCCGCTGTCCTTCCACAGGTCCAGCAGCAGCGCATGCATCTCCTTGCGGATGCCCGGATCGAGGGCACCGAAGGGTTCATCCAGCAGCAGCACGCGC
>NZ_DBIC01000176.1:2306-12254 GCF_002296545.1 Herbaspirillum sp. UBA812
GGTTCATCCAGCAGCAGCACGCGCGGGCGCACGATGAGCGCCTGGGCAATCGCCAGCCGCTGCTGCATGCCGCCCGACAGGCTGCTGGGATACAGGTCCAGCGCGTGGCCCAGCCCGACACGATGCAGCAGCTGCGCCGCCTCTTCGCGGGCGCGCCGCTTGGCTCCACCGAAGAGGCGCCCGAGCAGCGGCGACTGGGGCAGTTCCAGACCGATGGCCACGTTGTCCAGCACGTTCAGATGGGGAAACACGGAATAGCGCTGGAACACCACGCCGCGCGTGGCATCGGGCTCGGCCGGGAAGGGCTGGCCCTGCAGCAGCAGCTGGCCCTTGCTGGGGCGCTCCTGCCCCAGCAGCAGGCGCAGGAAGGTCGACTTGCCGCAGCCGGAAGCACCGACCAGGGTGCAGAACTGGCCTTCTTCCACGCGCAGGTTGAGGCGCTCCAGGACCACGTTCTGGCCGTATTGCTGCCACACGTTGCGAATCTCGATGTAGCTCATGCGCGGCCTCCTTCAGCCCAAGGGAAGAAGCGGCGGTGAATCGCACGCAGAGACCAGTCGATCAGCCACGCCAGCAGCGTGATCCAGACCACGTAGGGCAGGATCACGTCCATGGCCAGATAGCGGCGCACGAGGAAGATGCGGTAGCCCAGGCCGGCCGTGGCCGAAATCGCTTCCGCAGAAATGAGGAACAGCCACGCGGCCCCCAGCGACAGGCGCAGCGAGACCAGCAGGCGCGCCAGCATCTGCGGCAGGGCCACCCGCAGCACCACGGTCCAGCTGTTGGCGCCGAGGGTCTGCGCCTTGATCAGCAGTTCGGCGGGGATGGCGCGGCCGGTGTGTTCGAGATCACGCGCCAGCAAGGGCGTGACGCCGATGACGATCAACATCACCTTGGACAATTCATCCAGTCCCATGACGATGAAGAGGATAGGCAGGATCGCCAGCGGCGGCACCATCGAGATCACGGTCAACAGGGGCGAAAATCCGGCGCGCAGCACCGGGAAGATGCCGTTGGCGATGCCCAGCACCAGCCCGGCCACGGCCGCGATGCCCAGGCCCAGCAGCACGCGCTGCAGGCTGGCCAGGGTGTCGCTCCAGAACAGGTAGTCGCCGGTGCGCGGATCTTCCATGAAGGCCATGTGACGGACCGCATCGACCATCTGCGCGAGGCTGGGCAAGAGCTTGTCATTGGGATTGTCGGCCAGGCGCGTGGCCGAGCCGAAGGCGTACAGCAGCGCCAGAATGAGGAAGGGCAACAGCGTGAGGAGCCACTGCCCGGAGCGGCCGGGGTGGCGATTCAGGAAGCGCATGACGCGCCTCCCTGTGGCAAGGACCGAGGCAGGGACGGACGCAGCACAAGGGCTGCGGGATGGAACCTGGGGTGGCGGACAGCGATCACGGGAAACTCCGGTCGGGGTTGAACAAAAGCAGGAGCAGCGCGGCACCTGTGGTGCAACTCTCTCCCGGGCTTTTGTCCCGCCGTGTAACCTCGACCGAGGTCGCCGGCTCTCGGACCAGTCATCTGCCTGCGGCAGACCGGAACCCTAGCCAGCTATTTGAACGTCTTGTGCAGCCGTCGGATGATCAGGTCATCGTCAGATCATCGGTGCGGGCTGCTCTGCATGTCATTGGATTTCAGCAAATTCCATACCATCAGCGCGCGCGGCGCAGCCAGCGCAACGCATGCGTGAGCACCTCGATCAACAGCAGCGAAGTGCGCATGCGGCCACACAGCGGCAGGGCCTGTGCGGCCTCGCTGGAAAAAGCGAAGGGAAAAACGGTAGTGTCGTGAGATCGGGTCATGGGCATGGTCTGCTCCTGCGAACATGGCCTGGCCGTCCAGGGATGGTTGCCGATGCCACGCGTGATGCATGCGCTTCATTTGCTTCGGCCCAAGTCGTCTTGGCTCGCCCACGGCGAGAACGACAATCTTGCATGCAAGATCCAGACCAGCCCAGCACGCCCTTGCGCACCCGGCGCAAACCCGCACCTGCACTGGCGTACAGCCAATCGTGTGGCGCATCGCGGATCGCCGGAGCGCAAGCATGGTGCAAACCGGCACCGATTTGGCGCGCGCACGATGCGCCAGCAACGCTCACGTGTGGCGCAGTCAATGGAGCGTTGAGCCGTTCGCTATTAATAGCGAAAACCGGCATCCCGCATCATCGACATCGCCAGAGGGTATTGGCATGAACCTTGCTGAAAAGCGAGCGGGAGCCGGCGAGTCCGGTCTTGAGTCAGCACAATTTGCAATGGACAGCTAGGGTTCCGGTTCGCTGGTGCGGATGTCTGGTCCGAGAGCAGTCGACCTCGCAAGGGGTTACACGGCGGGAGAAAAGCCCGGGAGATGACGCGTTCGCAACGACCGCGCCGCTCCCGGGCTTTTTCCAATAAACCCTTCGAGGACCCTACGCCGTGTACAACATTTCCCGAATCCTTGGTGGCGCTGCCATCGCCCTGGCCGCCTTCACCGGCGCGCTTTCACCGGCCCACGCCGCCCCCCGCACCGACTTCAAGGTCTGTACTTCCATCTATGCCGGCTGGATGCCCTGGGGCGAAGCCCAGGCGCAAGGCATCCTGGCCAAGTGGGGCAAGAAGTACGGCATCACCATCAGTGCCGTGCAGTTGAACGACTACGTGGAGTCGATCAACCAGTACACCGCCGGCAAGTTCGACGGCTGCACCATGACCAACATGGATGCGCTCACCATTCCCGCCGCCGGTGGCGTGGACTCCACGGCGCTTATCGTGGGCGACTATTCCAACGGCAACGATGGCATCGTCCTCAAGGGGAAGAACAAGAAGCTGGCCGACATCAAGGGCCAGTCGGTACAGCTGGTGGAATTCTCGGTCTCGCACTACCTGCTGGCGCGCGCGCTGGAAACGGCCGGCCTGCGCGAGCGTGACGTCAAGGTGGTCAACACCAGCGACGCCGACATCACTGCCGCCTTCGCCACCCCGGCCGTCACCAGCACGGTGACCTGGAACCCGATGCTGTCCTCGATTGCGGCCTCGCCCGATGTGTCGCTGGTCTACACCTCCAAGCAGCTGCCCGGCGAAATCATGGACCTGATGGTGGTCAACACAAAAACCCTGCAGGAGAACCCCGCCTTCGGCAAGGCCCTCACCGGTGCGTGGTACGAGATGATGGCCATCATGACTGCCAAGGATGAGCGCGCCACCCGCGCGCTGACCGCCATGGGCAAGGCTTCCGGCACCGACCTGGCGGGCTTCCAGTCGCAGCTGGCAGCCACCGCCATGTTCTACCAGCCCAAGGCGGCGCTGGAATTCGCCACCAAGAAGGAGCTGCCGGCCATCATGGGCCGCATCGCCAAGTTCAGCTTTGACCACGGCATCCTCGGTCCCAACGTCAAGAGCGCCGATGGTATCGGCGTCGCCTTCGACGGCAACGTGGTGATCGGCGACAAGAAGAACGTCAAGCTGCGCTTCGACCCGGCCTACATGAAGATGGCGGCCGACGGAAAACTTTAAGTTTTTTGCGCGCACGCACGCCCAACGTCACCACCACAACAGCATCACCCACTGTCTTGCGCGGGTCCGGCAACGGACCCGCCGGGGCCTGCTCGTCCCTTGCTTTCACACTGATCCACGCTGCTTCCAGACCAACCCACGGAGAGAACCTTGACTACCTACGCCACTTCCCTGTCGCGCCTTTGCAGCCTCGGCACCTGCGCTGCCGCCCTCACCACCCTGCTGGTCTGCGCTCCGGCGCTGGCCGATGATGCCGCGCCGGCAGCGGCCCCGGCCGGTCCGTGGACCATCACCAAACACATCGACCTGGCCTCGCGCTATGTACTGCGCGGTGTCACCACCACCTACGGCAACGGCCAGCCACTGGGCAATCCCGGAGCCGACGCGCCCGAATCGGATCAGGCCGCGCTGCAATGGGGCATCGACTTCGTCCACAGCAGTGGCTGGAGCTTCGGCTACTGGGCCTCGACCATCAATTATTCGTACAAGCAGCTGGGCAATTCCTACGGTGATCGCAGCATTACCGAATTCCAGAAACCGCGTTCGGTGGAAAACGATCTCTACTTCGCCTACACCGGCAACATCAACGGCGACCTCGGCTATACCCTGGGCATGACCGGCTACTACTACGCCAACGGCAGCCATGCCAATGCGCTGGAAACCAAGGCCGGCCTGACCTGGGGCGCGCTGTCCTTCAATGCGCAGACGCTGCTCAACGACGTGGTCTGGGGCAACAAGGGCGATACCTACTGGACCCTGGTCTACACCAAGCCGCTGCCCTACGACATCACCTTCACCGGCACGCTGGGCGCCTACACCTACAGCCGCGAAGGCAAGTATCTCGGCACCCGCGACACCGCCACCGGTGCCTCCTGCGGGGCGGGCCAGGCCTTCGTGGTCAATGGCTGCTTCGCCGGCAACGGCCCCAGCAGCGGCGGCCTGCGCCACCTGACGCTGGGCCTGTCGGCGCCCTTCCCCGACTCTTCCATCACCTGGTCGCTGCAGGCCATCCTTGGCGGCTACAACCGCTTTGACGTCAAGCAGGGCAACCAGCTGGTGGGCATGCTGAGCTGGGGGTTCTGAACCGGGTAGCAATCACAGTCCAGGCAGCGCGGTGACCGTCCGTATCTGGCAGCTTTGATGCGGCGGTCCTCCTGCCTGGACGGCAGGCGCGACATAATACGGTTTCCATCCGTATCCGGCAGCGCTTGCCCGCCTATTGCAATGAGCCCACTCTTTCACCGCTATGAACCGCGCCACGGCCACGGCCTGGCGCACGATCCCATCCCGTCCATCCTGGGTCCGCGCCCGATCGGCTGGATCTCCACCCTCAATGCCGAGGGCCGTCCCAACCTGGCGCCCTACAGCTTCTTCAACATCTTCAACTACCGGCCACCCATCGTCGCCTTCGCCAGCGTCGGCAAGAAGGACAGCGTGCGCAATGCCGAGGCCACCGGCGAATTCGTCTACAACCTGGCCACGCGGGCGCTGGCCGAGCAGGTCAACCAGAGCAGCCTGGAACAAAGCGAGGTCAATGAATTCGAGCTGGCCGGACTGACGCCGGTAGCGGGGTTGGTGGTGGCCGCACCGCGCGTGGGCGAAAGCCCGGTGGCGATGGAATGCAAGGTGACGCAGATCCAGCCGCTGACCACGCTGGAAGGCCGCACGCTGGACACCTGGATGGTCTACGGAGAAGTGGTGGCGGTGCACATCGACCAGTCGCTGCTGGTCGAGGGCGTCTACGATACTGCAGCGGCGCAGCACATCCTGCGCGGCGGCGGACCGGCGGATTACTTCGAGGTGCTGCCGCAGGGCCGGTTCCAGATGCGGCGGCCCAAGTAAGCGCTGCGCGCCGGGTCAGCGTTGCGGTCGATAGCGCGTGATGATTTCCTGCAGGAGTTCCTTGAGCATCTCCACCTTCTGCGGATTCATCGAGGCCAGTACCTCGCGCTCGTGCTGCTCGGCCAGTTCGATCAGGCCCGAGACCAGCCGGCGGCCATTGCGCGTGACCCGCACCAGCGTAAAGCGACGATCATCCTGGCTGGTGGTGCGCTCGACATGGCCCTGCGCTTCCAGCCGCAACAGCAGCCGCGTGACCGTGGGCTGCTTGCTTACCGCCGCATCGGCCAGGGCCGAGATGCTCATGCCGCCGTTGCTGGCCAGAATCGACAGCACGCGCCATTCCAGCACCGACAGGCCGTGTGCTTCCACCACCGCATGAAACTGGGTCGACAACAGCTGCCAGGCTTGCCCCAGCAGAGCCGGCAGGTAGTTGTCGACGAATGCCTTTGACTTTGCCATTCCCCTCGCTGCCTCTTCTTCTGAAAGCAGCAAGGATACCCCGTCCCCGGGCGCAATGGGGAGACCCATGGCCTCCCCGGACGGGGCTTTCTTGACCCCGCTCAATAGCGCCCCGACAGCAGCGCGCCAAAACCCGGCACGGCGGTACTCAACTCCAGCCGCTTGAGCATCATGTAAGTGGTGGCCACCGAGGAAGACAGCACCGGCAGGCCGACGCGATCCTCAATGGCCTGCACCGAGGCCAGCGAAGGCATCTGCACGCAGGCCGAGGCCACGACGGCATCCACGCCCCGGGTGTCGAGACGCTTGGTGATCTCGATGGGTGCGCGCGGATCCTGGCGGCCGACTTCCAGATTGTCCGGAATTTCCAGCGAGATGCTGTCGACCACTTCGATGCCTTCGTTCTCGATGTAATCGATCACCAGTTGCGTAAGCGGTTTCATGTAGGGCGTGAGGATGGACACCTTCTTGGCACCGATGGCATGCAGGCCGTCGACCAGCGCACCGGCGCTGGTCACCACGGGAGCCGGGCCGCCATTGTCCACGGTGCGCTGGTGCAGGCGCTGCTCGGAGACGCGGTGATAGCCGCGCCCCATGCTCATGATGGCCACCAGGCAGGCATAGCCGAGCACATCCACCCGCGCATCCGACAATTCCAGCGCGCAGCGGTCGCTGTCGCCATCCATGGCGGCCAGCTCTTCCTTGGTGACGTGCTTCATGCGCATGCGGCTGGAGTGGAAAGTGAAACGCTCCGGCAGGATCAGTTCCCGCGCACGCAGGATGGCCGGGATCTCGGTCTCCATGGTGGTATTGGACGAGGGCACGATCTGCCCGATGCGATAGCTGCGGGCACTGTCGGCGGCTTGGCTGACTTTCGTGGTCATGGGCGATCCTTTTGAATTTCCGCCACGGCCTCGACCGGCACTTCATCCATGACAGCATCGCCATCGGAGAAATGCGCAGCCTGCAAGGGCTGGCGATTGACGTTGAGATTGAAGACATCGAAGCGGTTGTAGTGGCCGGTGATGTCGTGCATCTGGCGCGGCTGGATGCAGCGCGACAGATCGATGTCGGCATAGACGATGCCTTCCTCGTCGATCAGCGGGCTGCCGATCACCCGCCCATCCGGACCCAGCACGCCGGAGAAGGCGCTGTTGCGGCGTGACAGCAGCGCGCGGGCCTGCGGGTGGCTGGCTTCCATGGCCTGGATGATCTCTTCCGAGACGGTCGAGCAGGACACGATGGTGAACACCTTGCCCTCGAAACAGTGGGCCGCAGCGCGCACCTTGATGGCCTCGGCCATGTCGTAGTCGGCCGGGGCCACCGGCAGCGCAATGTAGCTGGCCACGTGCACCAGTTCGCCCTGCGCCAGCAACGAGAAGCGCGCCAGCGTATTGGTGTTTTCTCCGCAGGCCAGCGCACCGAGCGGACCGATGCTGGTCTGGTGCACGCGCAGGCCCGACGCATCGCCCGGGGCCCAGGTCAGCTTCTCGGCCCAGGTCGGTACCAGCTTGCGATGGCGGCCGATGATGCGGCCATCATCGGCGATGGTGACCACGGTGTTGTAGATCGTGCCGATGCCGTGGCGGTTGCGTTCGTTCACGCCCACCACCACGTTGATCTGGTGGCGCGCGGCCGCCTGCGCGATCTTGCTGATCTCGGGACCGGGGATCTCGATGGCCGAACGCACCAGGCGTTCGAACCAGCTGCTGCCCTCGATCGGGTTCATGATCCAGCTCCAGTAGGGATAGCCGGCCACGAACACTTCCGGGAAAGCCACCAGCTTTGCACCATGGCCGGCGGCTTCGGCGATCAGTGCCACCACCTTGTCCACCGTGGCGTCGGTATCGAGGAAGACCGGTGCCGCCTGGACCGCTGCGGCCTTGAAACGTTGAAGTTCGAGCATGTCAGTTCCTTGGTGAGAGAACGGCGGCCTGCATGGCAGACCGCGCTTGAATCTGAAGGCTCAGGCCTTGCCCGGCGGCAGCTCGCCCACGGCGACGATGGGATTGCGCAGGCTGCCGATCTTCTCGACGGTAGCCACCACCACGTCACCCGGCCACATCCATTCCTGCGGCGAACGGCCGGCACCGACACCGGCGGGGGTGCCGGTGGCGATGATGTCGCCTGGTTCCAGGGTGATGCCGGCGCTGATGTCAGCGATCAGGGTGTCGACCTTGAAGAGCATGTGGCGGGTGTTGGAACTTTGTTTGGTCACGCCGTTGACGGTCAGGCTCAGGTCCAGGTTGTGCGGGTCGGGAATCTCGTCGGCGGTGACGATCATGGGGCCGAAGGGCGCGTAGGTGTCCTGGCCCTTGGAATAGATCCACTGGCCGGCGCGGCGGTTGTCGCGGGCGCTGATGTCGTTCATGACGCTGTAGCCGAACACGTAGTCCAGCGCGTCGTTCTTGCTCACGCCCTTGGCCTGCTTGCCGATGATGACGGCCAGTTCCACTTCCCAGTCCATCTGGCGGGTGATGGCCTGGTTGTGCTCGATGGCGTCACCCTGGCCGATCACGGTGGTGGGCGGCTTGGAGAAGATCACCGGCTGCTTGGGCAGCTCCTTGGAGGTATCCAGGGTACGGCTGGATTCTTCCACGTGCTCCACGTAGTTCAGGCCGATGCCGAAGATGTTCTTGCGCGGACGCGGAATCGGTGCCAGCAGCCGGACATTGACCAGCGGACGTGCCACGCCCACCGGCCACTGGCCGCGATGGCGCTCCAGCAATGCGGTGGTGCTGGTGATGGCACACGGGCCGAGGTCGATGAAGTCCAGCATGTTGTCGGGCAGCGCCTCGCCGGCGTACAGGCCCAGCTGTTGCAGGTCGACGACCAGGTCATCGACGATGGCGCCCAGGCGGGCGGCGGCGCTCACATTGGCGCGGTAGGTAACCAGTTTCATGGCATCTCACTCCTGTTGGATGTTGGTAGGGCGTTCAGAAAATCCCCGCAGCCTCACGCGGCTGCAGGGGTGATGACGGGTTGGTGGCCCTGGTGCTCGGCATAGGCTTCTTCGCGATACAGGCCCAGCTTCTCCATGACCGGCAAGTCGCTGAAGCAGAACAGGCAGGCATCCTCGCTGGCGCTGCCATTGACGTGCTCATGCCAGGCCCAGGACGGAACGCAGAAGATGTCGCGCTCCTTCCAGTCGAAGCGCTGGCCATCGATGATGGAATGGCCATGGCCCTTGGCCACCTGGTAGATGAAGCTGCCGGTATGGCGATGCGCGCAGCCCGCGAACCCCGGACGCAGCAACTGCATGCTGGCACCGATGGTGGCCATCACGTGGCCGCCGCTGACCGGGTTGGTGTAATGCATCAGCAGGCCATCAAAGGGGCTACCCTCGGTAGCGCGGGCATAGCGTTGCAGGGCTTCATAGGTCGGTCCCCACTGGTACTTGAAGAGCGGCGAGTAGGGCCTGTTCCAGCCCACATCCTGTGGACGCAGGCCGGGGGCGCCCCACAGCGCCACCGCATCGTCGACCGGATGGGTCACGGCCTGGTGCAGGTCGGGATGGACGGCGTAGAAGCCGGCCTCCAGCGCATTGACCAGCGGAATGTCCAGGCCGTCCTGCCAGATGCAGGGCAGGCCATCGGCTTCCACGCCGTGCTCGTGCCAGGTGCCATTGGGAGTGAGCACGAAGTCATTGGCTTCCAGCGTCATCTTGTGGCCGTCGACGATGGTGTAGGCACCGCGTCCTTCCATGATGAAGCGCAGGGCCGAGGAGGAATGCGCGTGCGCACTGGCGACCTCGCCAGGATGCATCACCTGCAGGCCGGAATAGAGCCAGCCGACAGCGGCCGAGACCTCGCGGCGGCCCGGATTGTCGAGATAGATCACGCGCCGGCCCGCCTTCTCCGGCGAGACCAGCGCCACCGAGCGCAGCACGTGTTCGCGCAGCTCGGCATAGCGCCACAGCACCGGCACCGATTGCGATTTCGGCTGCCAGGGCTCGATCTTGTTGGCCACCGTCCAGAGTGCGCCGGTCTTCAACTGTTCCAGCTGGCGGTAGTAGGCCAGCAGTTCCGGCGTGTCCGAGACATCGGCACGGCCGGCCACGCTTTCGCGGTACTGATCGTAGGTGTCATTGCTCACGATGCTTCCCTTTCATTGACGGATGGACGGCTCAACGGCGGGTGCCGGACAGGCTGCG
>NZ_DBIC01000176.1:12556-15857 GCF_002296545.1 Herbaspirillum sp. UBA812
TGCGGGTGCCGGACAGGCTGCGTTCCAGCTGGTCGCGGCCCCACTGGTAGGCGGGCGGCCAGCTCACCTCGCGCCAGCCCTGGCGGGCGCTCTCGTGCAGCAGCCAGGCCGGATCGGCCAGCAGCGGCCGCGACAGCGCGCACAGGTCGGCGCGGCCGGAAGCGATGATGCCGTTGACCTGGTCGGCCTCGGTGATGGCCCCCACGGCGATGGTCGGCACACCAGCCTCATTGCGGATGCGGTCGGCAAACGGTGCCTGGAACATGCGGCCATAGACCGGCTTCTGCGCCGGCGTCACTTCGCCGGAAGAGACGTCGATCACGTCGGCCCCGTGCGCATGCAGCTGGCGGGCAATTTCCACCGCCTCATCCACGGTCGTGCCGCCCTCGGCCCAGTCGGTGGCCGAGATGCGGACCGACAGCGGCAGGTGCGCGGGCCAGGCGGCACGCACCGCCTTGACCACCTCCAGCACGTAGCGCAGGCGGTTTTCCAGCGTGCCGCCGTACTGATCCTGACGCTGGTTGGTCAGTGGCGAGAGGAAGCTGGAGAGCAGGCAGCCATGCCCGGCCTGCAATTCCAGCCAGTCGAAACCGGCCTCCACGGCACGTCGCGTGGCGGCCACGAAGTCCTCGCGGATGCGCGCCAGTTCCTCGTGGCTGGCCTCGGCCGGGACCTGCGAAACACCTTCCAGATAGGGCAGCGCACTGGCCGAAACCAGCGGCCAGTTGCCCGCCGCCAGCGGACGATCCGGCTGCTCCCAGCCGAGCTGGGTGGAGCCGCGCCGGCCCGCGTGATTGAGTTGCAGGCCGATGCGTGCCTGGCTGTTGGCGTGGACCATGTTGACCACGCGCTTCCAGCCCTGCTTCTGTTCCTCGTTCCACAGGCCGGGGCAGCCCGGCGTCATGCGGCCTTCGGGACTGACGGCCGTGGCCTCGGTGAGCAGCAGGCCGATGCCGCCCAGCGCACGCGCACCCAGATGCACCAGATGGAAGTCGCCCGCTACGCCCTCGCGTGCCGCATACAGCAAGGTCGGCGAGGCGACCACGCGATTGTTCAGCGTCAGCTCGCGCACCTTGAAGGGCGTCAGCAACGGCGGCGTGGGGCGCGCGCCATCGGCGGACAGCCCGGCACGCTTGGCCAGCCAGCGTTCATAGCCTTCCAGCCATTGCGGATCACGCAGGCGCAGGTTCTCGTGCGAGATGCGCTGCGAGCGGGTCAGCAGGGAATAGGCAAACTGTTCCGGTTCCAGGTCTTCATAGCGGGCGATGTTCTCGAACCATTCGGTGGAGTTGCGCGCCGCATTCTGGATCTTCAGGACTTCCACCCCGCGCACCGCTTCATATCGCTGCAAACCGGCGCGCAGACTGCCTTCCTGTTTGAGCATGCGCGACAGTTCGATGGCGTCCTCCAGCGCCAGCTTGGTGCCGGAGCCGATGGAGAAGTGCGCCGTGTGGGCCGCATCGCCCATGAGCACCACCGGCACCTCGGCACCGGCCTCGCCGTGCGGACGGGTCCACTGCACCCACTTGTCGCAGATCACGCGCGGGAAGCGGATCCAGATGGCCGAGCCGCGCAGGTGGGTGGCATTGGAGATGAGCTTCTCGCCATCGAGCCACGGGGCGAACAGTTTTTCGCAGAAGGCCACACCGTCTTCCTGCGACATCTTGTCGATGCCGGCGGCCTGCCAGGCGGCATCGGTGGTCTCGACGATGAAGGTGGACAGGCCATTCTCGAAACGATAGGCATGCGCCTGGAACCAGCCGTATTCGGTCGGCACGAAGATGAAGGTGAAGGCATCGAAGACCTTGCGCGTGCCCAGCCAGACGAAGCGGCAATTGCGCTGGTCGATGTCGGGACGGAAGGTATCGGCATAGCGGGTGCGCACGGCGCTGTTGATGCCGTCGCTGGCGATGAGCAGGTCGGCCTGGTACTGGCGCGCGATCTCCTGGTCATCCTGCACCTGGGTTTCAAAGACCAGTTCCACACCGAGTTCTTCGCAGCGTGCCTGCAGGATGTTGAGCAGGCGCTTGCGGCCGATGCCGATGAAACCGTGGCCGCCGCTGCTGATGACGCTGCCCTTGAAATGCACGTCGATGTCATCCCAGCGGCTGAACTCGCCGGTGATGGTGGCGGCCGATACCGGATCGGCCTCGCGCAGGTTGTCCAGCGTGGCATCCGAGAACACCACGCCCCAGCCGAAGGTGTCATAGGGACGATTGCGCTCGACCACCACTACGCGGTGAGACGGGTCCTGCAGTTTCATCAGCAGACCGAAATACAAGCCGGCGGGACCGCCGCCGATACAGACGATGTTCATGTCGCACTCCTTTGTTGTTGGTGAGCCCCCGTCTCCAGGGCGTTGCGCAGCAGGGCGGGCACATCGATGGAGCGATGCGTCTCCAGCGAGGTACACACCAGAACCTGCCGCACCTTCATGCGCAGTTCTCCGCTGGCGGCGATGCAGGACAGATTGAGCGTGAGCGACTTGCCGCCCAGGCGCTCCACCTCCAGCACCAGCGTGACCTCATCGCCCATGCGCGAGACCGCCTCGAACTGCGCATGCAGTTCCACCGTCGGCAGGCCGTAGCGCAACTGGCCGATGTAGCCGGCGAAGCCGACCCCGGGCAGCAGGTGGTCGATCCAGGCTTCGAGCAGATCGTTGAACAGCACGAAGTACTGCGGATAGAAGACGATGCCGGCCGGATCACATTCGGAAAAGCGGATGCGGTGGGCACGTTCGAATCGCGGAAATGTCATGCCGTCCTCCTCATTGCAACGCGTGCTGTTGCAGGCTGGCGCGCAGCTTGTGGCCGTGCTCGTCAGCCAGCGCCGCATCGCGCAGTTCACGCAGGACGGCGGGGGCCAATGCACGGGCATGGCGGTCCACCACCTGCATCAGGGTCTCGTAGTTGCGCAGGCCGCGCACATGGGTATCGCTGTAGCCCTTGACCAGCCGCTGGCATTGCGCCACCTCCAGGGCCAGCGCCGGATTGACCGCCGCCAGTGCGGTCACGCGCTGCCACCAGCGTTCGATGCGCTCGGTCTCCTGGGCATAACGCAAGGTGACGCGGCGGAAACGACGCCAGCGCGACAGCCCGTACAGCAGCAGGAAGCCGGGCAGCGAACTGGTCTTGATGACGCGGCCTTCTTGCGTATAGCGGCGTACCAGGCGATGCGCCCAGTGCGGTCGCGCCAGCCAGCGGCCAAGACCGGCCGGCAGGGTCTCGCAGATTTCTTCCAGGCGCGGGTGCATGAATTCATTGATGTCCACCAGCTGCTCCTCCTTGGCGCGCACGTCGCT
>NZ_DBIC01000379.1:0-5843 GCF_002296545.1 Herbaspirillum sp. UBA812
ACCGCCAGCTGGACTTCCGGATCGAAATCCTGCACGCCCAGGCTGATGCGGTTGAACCCCTGCTCACGCAGCTTGTGGACACGCGCCACCGACACCGTGCGCGGATCGATCTCGATCGAATATTCACCCACGTGATCCGGAGCCAACGTGAAGCTGTGGCGGATATGACTCATCAGATCCGACATCTGCTCGTCGGAGAGGTAAGTCGGCGTACCGCCACCGAAGTGCAACTGCTCGACCTGGTTCATGCCGGAGAAGAGCGAGCCCTGCATGCTGATCTCGCGCTTGAGATAGCTCAGGTAGAGCGAGGCCTTGGCGCGGTTCTTGGTGACGATCTTGTTGCAGGCGCAGTAATAGCAGATGGTGTCGCAGAACGGGATGTGCAGGTACAGCGACAGCGCCCGCCAGGCGCTCATGTTGCGGCGGTCGGAGACCGCATGCAGGTAGTCGGTGACGGCGAAGTCACTCGAAAAGCGATCTGCCGTGGGATAGGACGTGTAACGCGGACCACGCTGGTCCATTTTGCGCAGGACGGCCTTGTTCATGCCGGCGAGACTGGCGGATGGATGCAGGATTGACGGATGGGCGACTTGCATGCGATGCTCCTGGCCGGCTGCCACGCCGGACTGACGCGGCGCGCACATGCGCTGGGCCGCGAGCCCACCGGGCGAGCTGGTATTGACTGGAGCTTGCAGAATAGACAGATCACTTCGGGACCGCATTGATGTGCATCAAAGGGGCAGGACCTGTTGCCGGAACGGCATCAACAGGAAGGCTGAAGCGGCCGCCTGTGGTGTCAATGTCACGCGGCGTGTTCCTCCTGCCGTTTTTGATTGCTTTTCGGCATTGTCGCGCTTTACAGAGCGATGCGCCAAACCCTAGGCTGCGATGGACGGCATCTGACCGTCTTTCATCTTCAATCCCGGGGGATTTCTTCGTGCACCGTTTCCAACTTTCCTGCGCTTGTCTCATCAGCCTGGCTGCCCTTGGCAGCACCGCCCAGGCCGCCAATCTCGGCCTCAGTGGCGAACTCGGCACTACCGGTGTGGGCGTCCACCTGAGCGTGCCGCTGGCGCAACAGCTCAATGCCCGCTTCGGGGTCAACTATTTTGATTATTCCTTCAACTCTAGCACCAATGATGTGAACTACGATGCCAAAGCCAAGCTGCGCACCTTCGATGCGCTGCTGGACTGGTTCCCGTTCGACAACGGCTTCCGTCTCTCCGGCGGCGTGGTCTACAACGGCAACAAGATCGACGCCACCGGCAAACCCAAGGCCAACGGCATCTATACCATCAATGGCAACGTCTATACCGCTTCACAGGCAGGCCAGGTCGATGGCCGCATCGATTTCAAGAAGTTCGCACCCTACGTGGGCCTGGGCTGGGGCAATGCAGTCGCCCCGGCCAAGCCGGGCTGGGGCTTCACGGCCGACCTGGGCGTGATGTTCCAGGGCAATGCCTCGACCTCGGTCAGCAACTCCGGCTGCAACGCCCCCGCCGCAATCTGCGCGCGCCTGGCCACCGACGTGGCGGCCGAAAACGCCCAGCTCAGCGACAAGGTGCATGGCTACAACCTGTATCCGGTGCTGCGGGTGGGCGTGAGCTATCAGTTCTGATTGTGCTGTTCGGCCTTGCGGGCCGATCCGTAACAGGCCCGCAAGGCGCGATAGTCGTAGTAATGGCTGCCCGGCGAAAGCCGCGCAGCATCGCAGTCCGGCTTGAAATCCATCTCCGCTTCGTTGTACAGCAGGCGCACCACGGTGCGGCCTGCGGCATTGGCGAACATGTCCCATTGCAGGTTGGCGGCCATCGGCGCGATCAGCGCGCCACGCCAGCCATTGCTGGCCGGGGCATAGGGCGCGCGCTCGGTCACCTGCTGCGATGCGCCGGGCAGGCCCAGCAGCGCAGCCAGCGGGATCACGATCTCGGCGTGGGCGAAACGCAGCTTGGCCAGATGGCGGCGCTGCCCGCGCTCAATGGCATCAGCCTCATCAAAAAAATCCTGCAGCAGGATGCGCGCCATGCGCCAGGACACATCGCCCTGCTCTACCATGCCCGGCCCCTTGCTGTAGAAGTCTTCAGCATCTTCAGCCTCGGCGTAACGCTGCGCCGCCAACGGTGGCATGAATCGTTCAAACTCCTTCACATCGCTGCCAGCCTGCTCCAGTTCACTGCGCATGCCGGCACTGATGGCATAAAGGTCATACAGCGCCCAGGCGGCCTGCAAGCCGTTGACGATCACGCTGCGGCCATCGCCGGTCAGCGTGTTGGTGTAACGCCCATCGGCGCTGGAAAATGTCAGCGTGCCGCTGTTGCTGAAACGGTAGCTCCCCTGCCCCAGCCGGCTCAGAAAATCTGGCTTGAACAGCCGTGCCAGGACCACATCGGCCGCCTCCTGCAAGCGCGGATCCTGCCGGATGCGGGCCAGTTGCGCCTGTAAGGCCGGACTGCGAGCATAAGCCTGGTAGGCCTGGCTGTCGCGCCAGGTCTGCAGGCGCAGCGCCTGCTGAGGATCCGCGCCGGAGGTCTCTGCCGGGGGCGTCTTGGGCAAACGGTGGAAATACAGCAGATAGGCATCGCCGGACGGCCCCCGCACCTGGTCGCGCAGACCAGGGCGGACCACCAGCAGCGCCCGGGTGAAGGCCTCGGCACTGTCCACTGCGCGATCCTTGCCGGAACTGACCACGACCACCGCGCGCCCGGCGCTGCCGGCCTGATCGAACAGGCCGGGCAGGCGCTGCACCATCCGGTGCGCCAGATCGGCATGCTCCTGCAAGCCGGTCCGGGTCTCGTTGCCATAGCCGGGCTGGCTGATGCCTGGCACCCCGGCCCCCAGCAGGAAGTTGGCGCGCAGCATGGCCTGCAAGGCCGGTCCCAGTTCGCGGCCCAGCGGGGTCAGCGCATCCTCCTGTTCGGCTTGCTGCCAAAGGCGATACAAGGCCAGATCGGATTTCATCCCCGTCAGGCCGCGTGATCCATGGCGCGCCAGCAGTTGCGTGAACACCGGTTCATATCCAGGCGGAACCGGCTCCAGGCTGGCCATCGTCTGGCGTGGTGCGTAGGGGGTCTTGGTCTGGCGATCATCACGATCGGCGGCCTGCGCCAGGCTGGCGGCCAGCAGCAAGCCGGTCAGCCAGACACAGGCCCTTGCGGGCTGATTGGAGAACATGCCACCGATCATGTTGTTTCACCCTTTGCGGATCAAGAAAACCCTGGCACTCAGAAGTCTGCGCGCACGTTCAGGTTCAGGGTACGCGGCGCACCCACGTTCAGGTAAGTTTCCTGATAGTAGGTCCAGTACTTGCGATTGGCCAGGTTGGTGATGTTGGCGCTCCAGGTCGTCATGTGGCCACCGATGCGGGTGCGATAGTTCAGCCCCGCATCAAACAGGCTGTATGGCGACAGCATGTTGGCATTGGCCGAATCCAGCGCCATGGTTCCGACATACTGCGCGCCGGCATGCAATTGCAGCCCCGGCAAGGCTGCCACGCGGTAAGTCAATTGCGCACCGGCCTGCATATCGGCCGCACCGACGGCACGCTTGCCGTTGACCGCGGCCGCAGCGTGGGTGATCTCCGACCCCATGACCATGACGCTGCCATCCAGGCTCAAATCACGCGTGAGCTGCAGCGAGCCATTGGCTTCCACGCCGCGATACACGCTCTGGCCATCGGCCACGTAGACGTTAGCGCTGTTGATGTACTGCGAGCCGCGCTCGATGCGGAACAGTGCCAGGCTGCCGTTCCAGCCATCGTGCTCGGTCTTGACGCCCACTTCGGCCTGTTTGCTCTTGATCGGCGCGAAGGTCTGGTTGGCATTGACGGTAGTAGTCGGCGCGGAGGCACTCTGCTCCAATGCTTCGGCATAGCTGACGTAGACCGTGGTATCGGCGCGCGGCTTGTACATCACGGCTGCCGTCGGGCTCAGCGGATTGGCGGTGAAGCGCGCGCTGGTGGTGTTGGCAGTGCTGTAGGCGGTATCGATGTAGTTGGTATAGCGCACACCGGCCAGCACCGACCAGCGCTCGTCGAACTTCATCGTGTCGCTGGCGAAGAGCGCGGTCTGGGTGGTCTTTTCATCGCGATAAGTGCCGCCGCTGTAGTTGACGCTGTCGGCCGAGTAGATCGTCGGCGCATACAGGTTGCCGGTGCCGATGTAAGGCTTGGGCGTATTGACCGAGGAGGTCGAGAGCAGGTTCTGCGCCATCGCGCCGAACACCAGCTCATGCTGGAGGAATCCGGTGCGCACCTTGCCCTGCACCATGGCTTGCGCTTCGTTGAATTCATAGCCGTGGTATTCCGAGGTCACACGGTCACGGTAATTGCCGCTGTTGCTGGTGATGTAGTACTGGTCCTTCTTGTAGATGCGTACCGATTCGGAGTGACGCACGGCGACGCTGGCCTTCCAGTCATCTGAAAGACGGTAGTCGGCGCTCAGCGTCACCAGGCGGTAATCGACATCGGTGAAGGAGCCATTGCTGTAGAGCCGGGTCGTGCCATCCAGCGGCGAAGGAATCCTGAAGCCGCTGACGATGACATCGGTGCCGCCGGTGGCGATGCGGCGCTGGTAGATGGCATCCAGCCGCACAGTCAGGTCGCTGGTGAGGCGGGCATCGAAGGATGCGCCGATGGACTGGCGGTTGATGCTGCCGTGATCGGCCTCGGTATCGCCGCTTTCGTTGACCAGGTTGACGCGGTAACCGAAGCGCTGGTCCTCGCCAAAGCGCCCACCGGCATCGACATGTTCCTTCCAGGTACCGCCGCTGGCATAGCCGAGATCGGTGGCGAAGAAGGTGTCATCGGTCGGGCGCTTGGTGACGTAATTGATGATCCCGCCCGGCGAGCCGAAACCATACATGAAGCCGGACAAGCCCTTGAGCACTTCCACCTGCTCGAACATCTCCAGCGGCATTTCAGTCCCGCGGTTGATGTTGGCCAGGCCATCGATCTTGTAGCCGTTCAGGTCATCCAGGCGCAGGCCGCGCACCGAGATGGTGGCCGGGTGCGTGCCATTGACCGGACTGTTGTTGCTGACGCTGGCGTCGTACTTCAGCACCTCGGCCAGCGAGGTGGCCTGGCGATCTTCGATCTCGTCGCTCTTGACCGCACGCGTGGAGAACGGCGTCTCCAGTTCGGAGCGTTCACCGAGGGCACCGCTGCTGACCTTCTCGGCCAATTTCTTCTTGTCGGCGCTGTCGGTGACGGTGATCTGGGGCAGGACGCTGTCATCGGCCTGCGCCATCAGCGGGCCGGCGCTGCCCAGCAGGAGGCCGGCGCCGAGCAGGGCACGGCGCATGGTGGACGGACGGAAACGGGCAATGCGTGTGGAATTCATGTCGGACTCGCAGTGGATGTGGAGAGAGAGGGAGTTGATTTGGCTATGCAATGGACCGACCGGGCAATGCCGGCCAGTCTTCTTTTTTTTATCGGGTCGTTATCGGGTTCATGGCCGTGGATCAGTCACGAAACCGATCTTGGCCAGCCCGCCTGCCTGTGCGATGGCCATCACCTGAGCCACTTTTTCGTAGGGTGTGGTGCGAGCTGCTCGCAGATGCAGTTCCGGCGGCTGCGGTGCGGAGGCTGCCTTGCCGATGCGAGCCTGCAGTTGCCCCTTATCGACCGGTTCGTCGTTCCAGAAGGTCTTGCCGTCGGCATCGATGGCGAGGTTGATGCTGTCCGGCTTGAGCGTATCGGGTTGGGCGGTGGCGCGCGGCAGGTCGATCTTGACGGCGTTGTTCATGACCGGGACCGTGATGATGAAGATGATCAACAGCACCAGCATCACGTCCACCAGCGGGGTGGTGTTGATCTCGGGATTGAAGTCATCGTCCGAATCGGAGAG
>NZ_DBIC01000144.1:0-5444 GCF_002296545.1 Herbaspirillum sp. UBA812
TTGATTTTCATCAACCGACCTTTTTTGTTTTGGTGCCCACGGAGGGACTCGAACCCCCACACCTCGCGGCACATGGACCTGAACCATGCGCGTCTACCAATTCCGCCACGTGGGCCTTCTGGCATCAGCGGTGACTTGCTGTGCTTGAAAGAGGCTGCATATTAAGGCCTATCAGGCTGATGGTCAACACCTAATTGAGAAATTTTTTATTATTTTTTCTCCAGCCCCGTCACATGCAACAGATCAAGCGCATCAGCCCCCCAGATAAGCCTCCACCACCTTCGGATTGCCCAGCAGATTCGCACCGCTATCCTCCAGCACGATCTTGCCCGTCTCCAGCACATAGCCGCGTTGCGCAATGCGCAGCGCCTGGCGCACGTTCTGTTCCACCAGCAGCACGGTCATGCCGGTCTTGTTGATCTCCTGCACGATGCGGAAGATTTCCTGGATGATCAACGGGGCCAGCCCCATCGACGGTTCATCCAGCAACAAGACCTTGGGCTTGGCCATCAGCGCACGGCCAATCGCCAGCATCTGCTGCTCACCACCCGAGAGATTGCCCGCCAGTCCGGCCGCACGGTTCTTCAAGACCGGGAAGAGGGAATACACCCACTCCAGATCACGCGCCACGCCTTCCTTGTCCTTGCGCGTATAAGCGCCCAGGGCCAGGTTCTCTTCCACGGTCAGCGTGGTCAACGTCGCACGGCCTTCCGCCACCTGCACCACGCCGGATTCGACGATGCGGTGCGGTGACATCTGCAGCAGGTCCTGCCCGTTGAGCAGCACACGGCCACGCTGCGCCTTCACCAGGCCGGAAATGGCCAGCAGCGACGTGCTCTTGCCGGCGCCATTGGCACCGACCAGCGCGGTGATCTCGCCTTCGTTCAGGGACAGGCTGATGCCCTTGACCGCTTCAATGTGGCCATAGGCCACCGCCAGGTCCTCGACCTGCAGAATGGGTTGCTTGTTGCCGCTGGCGCTCATGCTTCTTCCTTGCCGAGATAGGCCTCGATCACTTCCTGGTTGTTCTTGATCTGGTCCGGGGTGCCCTCGGCGATGATCTTGCCGAAGTTCAGCACCGCAATGCGCTCGCACAGGCCCATGACGAAACGCATGTCATGCTCGATCATGAAGATGGTGAAACCGCGCGCCTTGATGTTGACGATCTCGCTCATCAGCTCGGTCTTCTCGGCCGGGTTCATGCCGGCCACCGGCTCGTCCAGCAACAGCAGCTTGGGCTTGGTCGCCAGCGCACGCGCGAACTCCAGCTTGCGCTGCTCGCCATAGGAAAGACTGTCGGCCAGCATGTGCGCCTTGTGATCCAGGCGCACCCAGGACAGCAGTTCCAGCGCACGTTCACGGGCTTCCTGCTCGGCACGGCGGAAGCCGCCGAGATTGAAGAGCATGCTGGCCACGCCATAGTTCAGGTGCTCGTGCATGCCGACCACCACGTTCTCCAGCAGTGTCATTTCCTTGAACACGCGGATGTTCTGGAAGGTGCGGGCAATGCCGCGCTCGGTGATCTTGTGCGGGGCGACGGCGCCGATGTCGTCGTCATTGAAACGGATGCTGCCGGAGGAGGCGCGCAGCAGACCCGTGATGAGGTTGAAGACCGTGGTCTTGCCGGCACCGTTGGGGCCGATCAGGCCGAAGATCTCGCCTTCCTTGACGTTGAAGTTCACACCCTGCAGCACTTGCAGGCCGCCGAAGTTCTTGCTGATGTCGTTCAGTTGTAAAAGCATTACTTCACCTTCTTCTCAGCGTTGCGGCCCAGGAAGGCGCGGATGCGGCGCGGGTCCCAGATGCCCTTGGGCAGGTACAGCACCACCAGGATCAGGATCAGGCCATTGATGGCCAGGCGGAAGTCCTTGAAATGACGCAGCACTTCCGGCAGCAGCGAAAGAATCGTCGAGCCGATCATCGGACCGATCAGGTTGCTGGTGCCACCGAAGACGGCCATGGTCAGGATGTCGACCGCGTTCTCGAAACCATAGTTGTTGGGGCCGATGGTGAAGGTGAAGTGCGCGTTGAGGCCACCAGCGACACCCGCAATGGCTGCGCCGATGACGAAGGCCAACAGCTTGTAGCCGGCCACGTTCACGCCCATCAGACGCGCTGCGACTTCATCTTCCTTGATGGCCTCGAAGGCGCGCCCGGTCTTGGAGCGGCGCAGGCGGGCCAGCGCATAGATCGTCACACCCAGCAGCAGCACGATGTGCCACCACTCGGTGATCGGCGGCACGCCATTGAGGCCCATCGGGCCACCGGTGATCTCCAGGTTGAGGACGATCACGCGGACCACTTCGCCAAAGCCCAGCGTGGCCATGGCCAGATAGACGCCCGAGAGGCGCAGCGTCGGGATGCCGATCACCAGCGCCACCAGCGAGGGCAGTACGCCGCCTGCCGCCAGGGCGATAGGGAAGGGCATGTCGAACTGCATCGTCAACAACGATGCGGTGTAAGCACCGATGCCCATGAAGGCCGCATTGGCCAGCGACAGCAGGCCGCAGGACAGGGTGACGTAGATCGAGAGTGCCAGCATGGCGTTGACGCCGATGCTGAAAATGACTGTGTTGTAGGTGGCCCAGAAGCCATCCCACCATTCCATGAAGCCCATCTTATGCCTTCCTTTCCAGCACTTTGCCAAACATGCCGGAGGGTTTTACCAGCAGGATCAGGAACAGGAGGCCGAACGCCACCGCATCGCGGAAGTCGCTGGAGATATAGGCCACCGTCAGCACCTCGGCAAAGCCGAGGAAGAGGCCGCCGATCATGGCGCCACGGATATCGCCCATGCCGCCCAGGATGATGACGGCGATGCCCTTGTGCAGCATTGGCTGTCCCATGAAGGGCGAGATCGCATTGAAGGACACGCCCACCAGCACGCCGGCCGCACCACCCAGGGCCGCAGCGGCAAAGGAGGTCAGCAGGAACAGGCCTTCGACGTTGATGCCCAGCAGGTAAGCCGCCTTGGGCGACTCGGCGATGGCGCGCAGCGCGCGGCCGAGCTGGGTCTTGCGCATCACGCCCAGCAGCACCACCATCAGCACGAAGGCGATCACGATGATCGCCACCTGCACGGCGGTGATGTGCAGGTTGCCCAGGCTCACGCTGTCTTCAGGGATGGTGCCCTGGGGGAAGCGCTTGTTCTCGGCACCGAAGATGCCCTGCGAGATGTTGGTGATCATGATGGCCACGCCAATGGTGGCGATCATGGGGATCAGGTGGGGCGCATTTCGTTTGCGCAGTGGCTTCAGGACCAGCACGTCGATAATGAGGCCGAGGGTACCGGTGGCCACCATGGCCAGCAGCAGCGCCACCCACAGGGGGAGGGCCATCTGCTCCACCAGCAGCAGGGCGGCATAGCTGCCCAGCATGAAGATGGCGCCGTGCGAAAGATTGATCACGCCCAGAACGCCGAAGACCAGCGTGAATCCGAGCGCGAAGAGCGCGTACACGCTGCCCAGCGAAAGGGCATTGATGAGCTGTTGTTCTAACATTGGAACCTGCGATAGGTGATGGGAGACCATGCGCCGCGCCGGCAAATTTGCACGACTGTGCATGCTGCGCGGGGCCCTCCCTCGTTGCGTCGTAGTGCCGGGTTCAACTCGCCCGCGTCATGCGGCAGTTGGTGGTTCCCCGTTCCGGCCTGGCGATTTGCTTCATATCCCCTCCCAGGCGGGCAGCCGGCGGCTGTTGCCGGCTGTGCCCGGGTGAGCGTCGCTTGCGGGTGGCTTGCCGGTTGCCCGGCAGGCCACCCAGCCTGCGTCACACGGCGTGCTTACTTCAGCAGGACGAACTTGCCGCCCTTGGCGATGTTGACGATGGCTTCCTGGTCTGCATCGAAGCCGACCTGCTTGCCTGCCACCGCCGGTGCTGCGCGGAAGGCGAACTTGCCGGTGGCGCCGTCGATCTTGACTGCCGGCAGTGCGGCGCGCACGGCGTCACGGTCCTTGGCCAGGTTGCCGGAGAGCTTCACGCTCTTGATCGCATCGGCCATGATGTACATGGCGTCATAGGCTTGCGCGGCGAACTGGTCAGGGTCGGAACCGAACTTGGCCTTGTAGGCGGCAATGAACGCCTTGTTGGCCGGGGTCTGGTTCTCGGCCGACCACGGGCTGCCCATCAGGGTGTTGTCGCCGGCATCCTTGGCGATCTCGAACAGCTTCGGCGAGTTCAGGCCGTTGCCGCCGATGAAGGGCTGCTTCATGCCCAGCGCGCGGGTTTGCAGGATGATGTTGGCGGCTTCTTCAGCCAGGCAGGAGCAGACGATGGCATCCGGATTGCCGGCCTTGATCTTGGTCAGCTGGGCCTTGAAGTCGACGTCACCCTTGGCATAGGCCTCGGTGGTGGTGACGGGGATCTTCTGCTGTTCCAGGGTGGCCTTGAAGACGTCATAGCCGGACTTGGTGAAGGCGTCGTCGTTACCGTAGATCACGGCAACCTTCTTGATGCCGAAGTGCTTCACGGCCGCCTTGACGGTGACGGGCAGCACGTCGGCTTCCATCACGGAATTGCGGAAGGTGAAGGGACCCATGGCAGTGATGCCGTCAGCGGTATTGCTGGTGCCGAACACCACGACCTTGGCGGCGTTGGCGATCGGGTCGGCAGCGAAGGCCGAGTTCGACAGGGTGGGGCCGAAGACGGCCAGTACTTTGTCCTGGAAGATCAGCTTCTTGAAGACGTTGATGGCTTCTTCCTTCTTGCCTTGTTCGTCTTCGATCACCAGGGCCAGCTTGTCGCCGTTGACGCCGCCCTTGGCATTGATTTCTTCGGAAGCCAGCGTGAAGCCGTTCTTGATGGCCACGCCATACTTGGCGGCCGGGCCGGTCAGGGCTTCGGCCACGCCCAGCTTGATGTCGGCGGCCAGCGCAGCCGAGGACAGGGTGGCACCGATCAGCAGGGCCGGAATGGTCTTGAGCATGGTATTGAATTGCATCGAGTTCTCTCCTCAGTTAGATATTGTAGAAATCGTCCGCATCACGGAGCGCCGTGCGCAACAGCGCGGCGCGACGTCATGTGGCGATTCCTTCATCGAGGATGATGCAAAAGACGCCCGGGATGGCCGGGACTTGTGCTCCATCCTCTGAAGACCGTTGTGTGGTCTCTTTCGATACAGCCGCCACAGCATACCCGAAAAGGCAGGCTGCGCCAGCGATTACAACCCGCTGCAACGCGCCCGGGTAGGGCGCGCCACAGCGGCATGCGAATGTCGTCCGGCCAGCGGACGAGGGTGGTGCGAGATGGTACTTAGTTCAGTTCCTTGCGCAGTTGCGCAATGGCTGCGCGCACCTGGTTGGGTGCGGTGCCGCCGATGTGGTCACGTGCGGCCACCGAGCCTTCCAGCGTCAACACGGCAAACACGTCGTCACCGATCAGCCCGGAGAAGGCACGCAGGTCGTCCAACGACAGGTCGGCCAGGTCGCAGCCCTTGTCCACGCAGG
>NZ_DBIC01000149.1:0-219 GCF_002296545.1 Herbaspirillum sp. UBA812
TGCTGCCAGGCGCTGCCGCCGCAGAGCCGTCGTCCGGCAACGGCAGGTCCTCTTCCCCGGCTTCGCCCAAGTGGCGCGGCAGGTAGATGCAGAGCGTCGCACCCTGACCCAGTTCTGAATAAATGCGCACCGCACCGCCCGACTGGCCGGCAAAACCATACACCATGGACAGCCCCAGCCCCGTGCCCTGCCCGGTCGGCTTGGTGGTGAAGAAAGGAT
>NZ_DBIC01000149.1:513-5755 GCF_002296545.1 Herbaspirillum sp. UBA812
CGGCTTGGTGGTGAAGAAAGGATCAAAGGCGCGCGCCACCACATCCGGCGACATGCCGGTGCCGGTATCGCTCACGCACAGCGACACGTACTGGCCCGGCGGCACACCGCGCTGCATGGCGGCAATGTCGTCCAGCCAGCGGTTGGCGGTTTCAATGGTCAGCCGCCCGCCGTGCGGCATGGCGTCGCGCGCATTGATGCACAGATTGAGCAAGGCATTTTCCAGCTGGCCGACGTCCACGAAGGTGTTCCACAAGCCACCTGCCGCGATGGTTTCCACCGTGATCGCCGGGCCCACGCTGCGGCCGATCAGTTCGTGCATGTCGGCCACGATGCGGTTCAGGTCGGCCGATTTCGGATCCAGCGTCTGCCGGCGCGAGAAGGCCAGCAGCCGCTGCGTCAATGAAGCCGCACGCTTGACGGCAGATTGCGCGCCATTGAGGTGGCGCTCGATGTCCGAGATGCGGCCCTGGGCCAGCCGCACTTTCATCAGTTCCAGGCTGCCGCTGATGCCGGCCAGGATGTTGTTGAAGTCATGTGCCAGGCCGCCGGTGAGCTGGCCCACGGCTTCCATCTTCTGCGCCTGGCGCAGGGCTTCCTCGGCTTCCAGCAAGGCAGTGGTGCGTTCCTGCACGCGCTGTTCCAGCGTGTCGTTGAGGGCGCGCAGCGCAGCCAGTGCGCGATCGCGTTCGGCTTCGACGGCGCGCCGCCCTTCGATGTCGATCAGCACACCGGGGAAGGTGCTGGCATGGCCGTCCGAGGTCAACTCCACGCGGCCATTGGCTTCCAGCCAGTAGTAGCGGCCGTCGCGGCGGCGCGTGCGGTATTGGTGAGCATAGGCACCACCACGCGCCAGGGCTTCGCGGATGCGGGTGGAAAGCAGATCACGGTCGTCCGGATGCACTGACTGCATGAGGTCTTCCAGCTTCAGGCCCGCCAGGCCCTTCTCAGGGGGAACGCCGAAGGCGGCCGCAAAACCGTCATCCACGCTGAACCGGTCGGAGGGGATGTCCCAGATCCAGGTACCGATGATGGCCCCGGCCTCCATGGCCAGCTGCACGCGCTGGACGTTCTCGCGCAGAGCGGCTTCGGTACGGCGGCGTACGGTAATGTCGCGGAACAGCACCGAGACCTGCCGCATCTCCACCGGCCCGACCCGCGTGGCCGAGACTTCGATGTGCCGGCCCACGGCCTGGAATTCCTGTTCGAAACGCAGCGGCTGGCCGGTCAGCAGGACCTGGCCATAGACATCCAGCCAGACCTGGGCATTGTCCGGCTCGATCTCGCGCAGGCGTTTGCCGACAATGCCCTCGATGCCGGTATGCCGGTAATAGCCCGAATTGGCTTCGATGTGGACGTAGTCACTGAGCGGTCCGTGCGGACCATCGATGAATTCGATGATGCAGAAACCGTCATCGATCGCCTCCAGCAAGGCGTGCCGATACGCTCTGCTCAAAGGAGAATTGCTTTCCATTGCCGTTGCCGCTTGCTGATCCAAGATTACGCCCTTCCTCGTCGCACTGTTTTGATTGAGCGTCCTCCGCCACCACGTTTGCGTCGTTACGGTAGAGCTTGTCGGCATAGTAATGGAATCCCTGACCCTGCGGCCAGTTTCCCGGACAAATCCCCCCGCCATGACAGACCATGTGGCTGCCCTTACAATGGCAGCCCGCTGCTGGTTGGCGCGCTCTTTCTTGTTGATTGGCTTTTATGACTACCGCTTCCTCCAAAACGCTCCCGTCCTCGCAAAATATTCCTGCCCGGCTGGATCACGTGGTCCTCAATACCCACTACCAGATTGATCGTGCCCAAGCGCAACTGCATGCGCTCGGTTTTACGCTGACACCGCGTGGCCATCATACGTTGGGCTCGGTGAACCATCTGGTCATGTTCGAAGGCGGTTACCTGGAGCTGATCGGCCAGCCCCGCGAGAGCGAAAAAGTCCGCCAGGAAATCCTCGACAGTCCGCTCGGCCTCGATGGCCTGGTCTATGCCGTCGATGACGTCCCCGCCTGCCACGATGCCTGGCAGGCGCTGGGGCTGGCCGTGCAACCGGTGCAGCACTTCTCGCGACCGGTGGAAGTGGACGGGGTGGCCATCGATGCGCGTTTCTCCACGGTCCGCCTGATTCCCGGCCAGTTCGCCGCCGGACGCGTCTATGCCTGCCATCACTTCACGCCCGAACTGGTCTGGCGTCCGCAGTGGATGGCCCACGCCAATGGTGCGCGCGGTGTTGCCAGCATGGTCGTGGTGGATCGCGATCCTCAGGCGACCCGCCTTTCCTATGCACGGCTGGGCCAGTGGGAAGCCGGCTTCCAGCTGGAGTTCCTGGATGCTCCTGCCCTCGCATCACGTCTCGACACGTTGGCCGAGCATGCTCCCTCGTGGCCGGCGGCCTTTGCCATGCTGCGTTTCTTCGGGGCGGACCGGGCCATTGTCGCCGCAGGCGCGCGCTCGCTCGGACTGCCGTTGCAGCAGGATGCGCAACGGCTGATTGTGGCCCTGCCCGATTTTGATGCCGTCTTCGAATTCACCGACTGAAACGCAATACCATCATGAGGGTGCCGCAGCGGCATGCGGCGCGCAGTCGTCGGGAATCTTCTGCCCCGGCGTAATCAATGGAATCACTGCGGCCACCGGTGCCACCAGCGCCAATGCGGCCGCCGCACCAGCCCGCGCGGCCAGTGCACCCTTGCTGGCACCGATGTCCGGTTTTGCGAACGTGCCACGTACATACAAGGGCGTA
This sequence comes from Herbaspirillum sp. UBA812, assembly GCF_002296545.1. Taxonomy (NCBI): domain Bacteria; kingdom Pseudomonadati; phylum Pseudomonadota; class Betaproteobacteria; order Burkholderiales; family Oxalobacteraceae; genus Herbaspirillum; species Herbaspirillum sp. UBA812. Next base: position 3,259 of record NZ_DBIC01000149.1, read on the forward strand.
CGCAGCGACAGGATGCGAACCTGCTTGGTGCGCGGAACCACGTCCAGCGAGAGGGTTTCCTTGGCCAGATCAACCTGGCCGCTGATGTCGATGGCGGCATCCTCGGTATTGAGAATGCCATGGCGCACCTGCGCCAAACCATCCTTGATGCTGACATCGGCGGCACCACACAGCAGCTTGACCTGCTGGTCCCGATACAGCTTGGCGAACACCGCATTGGCCAGGTTCAGGCCGGCCGCTTCCAGAATGAATTGACTGATGGTGCCCTGGCTGAGGTCCGCCTTGATCTCGCCGTTGGCATGAGCCAGCATGGCTGCGACCGAATTGCCGCTACCAGTCAGCGTGGCGCGGCCATCGACCTTGCCGAAGCTGGCATCGATGCGGGCCAGTCGCGGGAACAGTTCACGCACCTGCACACCCTGCACTTGCAGCTGCAGCTTCGCGCCGATATCGGTCTGGCGTCCGTCCAGGCGGATCTCTCCTTCTCCCTTGCCACCGGCCAGCGCAAAGTGCAGTGGCGCGGCGGTCAGCACCTGGTCTTGCAGGCGCAGCGTGGTGCTGGCGTCCTGCAGGGCGATGTCCGGATGCAACTGCACGCGTTTTGCATGCAAGGCGATCTCGGCATCCAGCTTGGCCCAGCGCTGTGGTTTGGCGGGCTGATCGGGAAGAACGCGGGAGTCGGTCTTGTCCGGATGCACGCCGGATTTTTTCCCTGCATCGGGAACGTAGTCGGATAGGCGCAGCAGGTCCGCCTCCGCCGTCACGCGCAAGCGATTCTTGGGTGGTCCGCGGTAGTACTGCGCATCGCCGGAGAAATCACTGTCACCGACCTTGCCGGTGAAGCGTGCATAGTGCCAGTCCCAGGCGCGGGTCTCGGTATCGAGGCGGGTGATGCTGAGCTGACCTTGGGTCGTGAACGGCCGCGTGGCGGGCAGCGGGACACCGCTGGCGGCGTAAAGCCGGTCGAGGCTGTCGCCGCTGAGCTGCAACTGCAGTTCGGCACGGGTCAATTGATGGGGATTGATGAGTTTGCCCGATAACGCCGTATGGACTTCGCCAACCTCTCCTTCGGCCTGCAAGGGATAAATACTGTCTTCATTGAGGAGATCGGGCAACGCGCCGCCGCGCAGATTGCCCTGAATGCTGGCATCTCCAAAGCGCCCGGTGATCGCGGCCTGCAACACCATGGCCGATGGATTGGCAGGGCCGACACTGGCAGCGCCTTCTGCCTGGCGTACCTCCGCAGCCTGGTTGGCCGAACTGACCAGCGGTCGAACATCGAAGTGCAGATCCATGTGCAGCGGCTGGTCGACATAACGGATCTGTGCGCGCTCGAAGACGATCTGATGAATGTCGAAACTCCAGCGTGAACGCGGCTGGTCGGAAAAGCGCCAGCTCTTGCGGCGCTCATCGGCGCGTTCCATGACCAGATCCAGGCCTTCAACGCGCAGGTCGGTAATGTGCCAATGCCAGCGCAGCAGCGGCAAGGGAGAAAAGTGCAGATCCAGCGTGCGGGCGCGCAGCAGGTGGTCGGCACTGCGGGCCCAGTCGGGATTGCCGATGTGCAGTTCGCGCGCAGTGAAATGCAGTTGGGGGAGCCAGGGGCTGCTGCCGTCCTTGTGCGCAGGAGCCAGCGACCACCCCAGCGTGATGGGGCCATCGACGCGAATCTCGCGCGCCAGCACAGCAGAGAGCTGGCGCGTGATCCAGGGCTTGGCCAGGTTCCAGTCGAACAGGGCAACGGCCAGCGCGAGCGTGGCCATCAAAGCGACCAGCGTCAGGGCCACCCAGGTCAGGAACCTGAAACCCCGCCTCATCATGATGGTGATTGCCGTCTCCCCGCCCTCTCGCATGTTTCCCCTTCCTCCCTGGCCGCTGGCCATCGACTGATCTGCGTTCTGCAAACGCAACAGTATCAGCTGGCGGACGCGCCAAGGCTATAGGAGGCTGCGCCACCTGCTTGTCAGAGTAGCGGCAGCGCGGAGGGCAGCACCGTCAGGAACCGCTCAGAAGGTTTCCCAGAGGTCTTCGTCAGCGCGCGCTGCGGACTTGCTCGCGGATGTGGACGCCGGGGCCGCCACGGCAGGCGCACGGAGAACCGGGACGGCCGCTGCCTTCGGGGCCAGAACTGGCGGCCGGACCGGCGGCCGGACGGGTGCTGCCGGCTTGGCAGGCGCTGCCATGGTCACCTGCGGACCTTGCGCCAGCTTGAAGATGCTGATCGCCGTGGCCAGGTTGGCGGCCTGGTCCTGCAGGGCTCCCGCAGCTGCGGCGGCCTGTTCGACCAGGGCGGCATTTTGCTGGGTGCTTTCATCCATCTGGCCCACTGCCCGGTTGATTTCCTCAATCCCGGTACTCTGCTCGACACTGGCGGCCGAAATCTCGCCGACGATGTCGGTAACGCTGCGCACGCTGCTGACCACCTGTTCCATGGTGTGGCCGGCTTCGGCCACCAGCAGGCTGCCGCCCTCCACCTTGGCGACGGAATCGCTGATAA
>NZ_DBIC01000010.1:0-5548 GCF_002296545.1 Herbaspirillum sp. UBA812
GATCGCGCGCCACGGCGATGGTCTTGCCCTCCAGCAGGCGCGGGAATGCGCGTTCCGGCGGGGGCGTACCGAAGTCCACTTCCGGAGGCAGATTGGCCAGTGAAGTAGCGGACATTCTTTCAGCCACGGCATCCAGGCGCGCATCCAGATCGGCGATCTCGGGCGCAGCCACCAGGCCCAGGTGGCGCTCCGGCAAGGCGAATTGCATGTCGCGCTGCAAGCCGGTCAGCAGCGGCACTGAAGGCCGTGCATTCTGCAAGCCCTGGCGCAGCATCTGCGCATGGCGCGGACTGGCCACGCCATTGGCCAGCACCCCGGCGAACTTCAGCTCGGGACGATAGGCCAGCAAGCCTTGCGCCAGCGCGCCGATGGTCTGGCCCATGCCGCGCGCATTGATGACGGCCACGATGGGAATGCCCAGCAACTGCGCCAGGTCGGCACTGCTGGGCTCGCCATCGAAGAGGCCCATCACGCCCTCCACCAGCAACACATCGGATTCGGCGGCGGCCAGTGCCACCTGGCGGCGGCAGTGATCCTCCCCGCCCAGCCACAGGTCGAGGTTGGCGACCGGCTGGCCGCTGGCCTGCTGCAGCACCATCGGATCGAGGAAATCCGGGCCGGTCTTGAACACCCGTACCCGCTTGCCCTGGTGGCGATACAAGCGTGCCAGGGCGGCGGTGATGGTGGTCTTGCCGTGGCCCGAGGCCGGGGCCGAGATGAACAGGGCCGGGCAACGATATTGAGGGGCAGACATCAGAACTCCACGCCTTTCTGCGCCTTCACGCCCTGCTCCTTGTAGGGATGTTTCAGCGGGCGCATCTCGCTGACCAGGTCGGCCTGTTCAATCAAGGCCTCCGGCGCATGGCGGCCGGTGACGACGATGTGCAGCATCTCGCGGCGTGCCGCGAAGACACGCAGCACCTCCTCCAGATCGAGATACTGGTATTTCAGGACGATGTTGAGTTCGTCCAGGATCACCATGTCGTAACTCGGATCCTCGATCATGCGCACGGCCTCGGCCCAGCCGTGTGCGGCGGTGCGCATGTCGGCGTCGCGGTCCTGGGTATCCCAGGTGTAGCCTGCGCCGACGACATGGAAGTCACAGTTGGCGTGCCCGCCGAGAAAGTCGCGCTCGGCGCTGTAGAGCGCGCCCTTGATGAACTGCACCACGCCCAGCTTCATGCCGTGGCCGAGGATGCGCATGCCCATGCCGAAGGCGGCGCTGGACTTGCCCTTGCCGGTACCGGTGTTGACGATCAGGAGACCCTTTTCCTTCTGGGCGGCGGCCTTCTTTTTTTCGAAGCCCTCCTTGTGACGCTGGGTCATGCGCTTGTGCGATTCGGGGTCGGTTTTCATGGTGAGGTTCTTTCCTGGTGCTGCAACAAAATCAAATCCATTCGGTGCCGGTCAACGACGACAGCAACTGCGCCACGCGCGCGCGACTGGGGTGGTAGCCGATGAAGACCAGCTCAGAGCCCCCTGCGCTCTTGCCACCCTGCGCACTGGCCACGACGGCGCGCGCGCGCACGGCTTGCAGCAATTGCGTGCTGCCCTCGCCGGTGGCGATGAAACCCTTGGTGCGCAGGATGGGCTGGTCCAGCGCCACGGCCACCACGGCACGGCGCAGGGACTCCGGCTCCTGCGCTGCCTGGCTGCGCAGCGTGAAGGATTGCCAGCCGGGGTCCTGCTCATGGAAATGCTTGTGGGTGGACAAGCCATGGCTGTGCGCACCCAGCCCGGAGTGCGCGTGGCCATTGAAGCGCCACTGGTCCGCTGCCACGGTGGCGCGTTCGCCCGGCATGCCCACCGGCGTGTAATGGTGATGCACGGTGCTGCCTGCCTGGTGCAGGCGCAGGCCGAGTGCGAGACGGATGTCCAGTCTGGCCCCATAGGCCAGCTCCAGGAAACGCACGTTCGGTGCCAATGCGCGCACGGTCTCTTCGGCCTGCAGCAGCGGTGCTTCTTCCATGCCATCGATCTTGTTCAGCACCACCACGTCGGCGCATTCCAGCTGCTGGCGGAACAGCTGCGCCGTCGCATCGCGCACGGCGTCACCGCTGGCAAAGGCTTCTTCCAGCAGCAGCGGCGTGTCGACCACGGCCAGCGTGGCATCGAGCACGAAGTGCGGGGCCAGTTCCGGCGATTGCAGCACTTCCATGACGGCACTGGGCAGGGCCAGGCCGGACGTCTCGATGAGCACGTGATCGATCTGCGCCCGCCGTGCGGCCAGGGCCAGCATGGCGGGGACGAAATGTTCATCGTCGCCATAGGCAATGAGGCCGTGGGCAAAATCCTGGATCTGTACATGACCCTGCGCATCCCCTTCGGCACGCAGCAGGTCGCCATCGATGGCGACTTCGCCGAATTCATTGATGAGCAAGGCCAGGCGGCGCGACTGGCGACGCTGGACCAGACCGCGCAGCAAGGTCGTCTTGCCGGCACCGAGGAAACCCGTCACCACGGTGACCGGTATCGGCGGCAATGGCGGCGGCAAGGTAGAGACGACGCTGGCCATCTTCAGCCCCCGGCCAGTGCTGCCAGTTGCGACTGCAGGGTCGGCACATCATGGGCCACCTGCGGATAGGCCAGTGCTGGCCGGCGCACCGTCAACAACGGGATGCCCAAGGCGCGCGCCGCCTCCACCTTGGCCCGATAGCCACCGGCCTCGCCCGAATCCTTGGTGACCACGCAGTCGATGCCCCAATCCCGCCACAGCGCTTCATTGAAGGCCTGCGAGAACGGTCCCTGCATGGCGCACAGGTGGGCGCGCGGCAAGCCCAGTTCCAGCGCGCGCTTGATGAAGTCCGGATCGGCGGTCACGCGGGCGAACCATTGCTTGGCGGCCGCACCGGGCGCCTGCAGGAAGCTGCCCAGGTCCTTGGATCCGGTGGCCAGGAAGATGCGGCCGCCCATGGCGATGGCGCGGGTGGCGGCTTCTTCCATGTCGGCGCAGACGTGCGGATCATCGCTGGCCAGGTCGCTCGGGCGTTCATAGCGCAGATACGGAATCGCCAACTCCTTGGCCAGCATCATGAGTTGCTGCGACATCTGCACCGCAAACGGATGCGTGGCATCCACCAGCACACGCGCCTGGCTCTCGCGCAAGGCCTGGCGGCGCGCTTCCACGCCCTGGCGGCCGGACCAGACGTGGGCCCCCGGACAATCCTGGCTGGCCAGTTCGCCGCCATAAGCGGTCGCCGTGGAGATCACCACCCGCTCGCCCTGCGCGGCCAGCTCGCGTGCCACCAGATTGCCATCGCTGGTACCGGCAAAGACCCACACCGCCTGCGGCGGCAGTTGCGCCACTTCAGCGGCCTGTGATTCTTCGCTCCAGTCGTTGTAGCCGCGCGGCGTAAAGATCCAGTCGCGCTTGCGCTGGGTAAAGCGGTTGCCGATGACGATCGAGGTCAGCATGTCGAACTGCAGGCCCGGCAATTCATCCAGGCGATGAATGGACACCTGCTGGCCCGGACGATAAGCGTTGCGCACAACCCCGCACAGGGTATGCGGAGCCTTGTGTTGCAGCATCAGCTGCAGGATGCGATAGACGCCCTCCTGCCGTCCGGCGCTCTGCACGTTGTAGAGCACGCAGGCCAGGTCGGCTTGGGCGATGTGGCTGGCGCGCTGTTCGATCCAGGACCACGGGCACAGCAGGTTCGACAGCGACAGCGTGGCGAAGTCATGCGACAGCGGCGACCCCAGCAGCGAAGCGCAGGCATTGGCCGAGGTCACGCCGGGAATGACGTTGACCTCATAGGTATCGTCCTCGCGCATGTCGTCGAAGGCCAGCGCGGCCATGGCGTAGATGCCGATGTCGCCGCTGGAGATGAGCGCCACGCGGCGTCCGGCGCGGGCCTGCTCGATGGCCAGCAAGGCGCGCTCGCGCTCTTGCGTGAGCGGCGGCGTGTGGATTTCCTTGCCCTCGATGTGCGAGGCGATCCAGCGCAAATACAACTCGTAGGCGACGATGACCTCGCTGTCGCGCAAGGCCTCGATGGCGCGCGGGATGATCATCTCTTCAAAACCGGGGCCTACGGAGACCAGGTTCAATACGCCTTTTTTCTTGACGGCTTCCATCTGCATACTTTCCATGTTTTACAGCTTGTCTTTGAATGTCCGCCAAGCATCGGCGTCATCCACCACGGCCACGGTCACCCCGTCCAGCGCGGTCTTGCCCAGCAACAGACGGCCACGCGGGCTGGCGATCAAGGCCGCCGGTTCGCAGACGCCGTCTACGCCCACATTCTGGCGCACCCACTCCGAGGGCTTGCCGACCCAGGCGCGCTGGGCGATCTGCTCGCGTGCAATCACGCGCAGCGGCAAGTCATGGGTGGCGCAAAAGGCCAGCAGGCCCGGCTCTTGCGCCTTGATGTCGATGGTGGCCACTTCACGCACCTGGGCCAGTGACGCGCCGGGGCACAGCGCCAGCGCCTGCGACACGGCAAGGGCAATCTGCTCCGCCGAGGCCAGCTTGCGGCAACCGATGCCCAGTACCAGCGGCTTGACCGCCTCAGTGGCGGTCGTCACCACCGGCTGCGCCCCTGTCAGTTGCGCTACGCGATAGGCCAGTCCGTTGGCCCCGCCTTCATGTCCGGCCAGCAAGGCGATGGCAAAACGCGCCACCTCATCGACCACCACCAGCGCCGGATCGCTGTGCTTGTCCTGCGGCAGGCCGTCCAGGAAGCGCACGGCAATGCCGGTGGCGCCGATCATGATCCATTGACGATGGCGGCGATAGGCCAGCGCAAACTGCTGCCGCTGCGACAGTCCGCCCTCGGCCTGCAGCCACGGCTGATACAGCTCGCCGCCCAGCCTGTCCTGCAGGTAAAGAGCCAGCGCCGCCGCCTCGGCACGCACCGGCCACAGGCCGAGTTCAGCCGGGGCGACGGGGGGATTCATGCGGCGTCCTTGTTCTTCTTGACCACGCGGAAGAGGTGCGTGAAGTCCTTGGAGTAGAGACTGGATTCGGCGACCTGTTCCTTGTTCAGGGCGGCACCCACCAGCATCATGGTGGTCAGGTTCCACTCGCCGCGCTTGTTCTCTTCCAGCACCTTGTCGAGCGATCCCTGGTAGATGCGCTGCTCCGGCCATGTCGCACGATAGACCAGGGTCACGGGCGTTTCCGGCGGATAGTGCAGCAGCAGGTCGTTGACGATCTTCTTGAGGTGCGGGCCGGAGAGGAAGATGCACATGGTGGCGCGATGTGCTGCCAGCGAAGCGATCGATTCCGATTCCGGCACGGCTGAAGCACGTCCCGACACCCGCGTCAGGATCACGCTCTGCGACACCTCCGGCTTGGTCAGTTCAGCCGACACCGCCGCTGCCGCAGCGGTGAAGGACGAAACGCCCGGCACCACTTCATAGGCAATGCCCAGCGCATCGAGACGGCGCATCTGCTCGGCAGTCGCGCCGTAGATGGCGGGATCGCCCGAATGCAGGCGCACCACATCAATGCCCTGCTCCTGCGCACGCACGTAGCAGGCTTGCTGCTGCTCAAGATCGAGGGCGGCGGTATCGATGATCTCGGCCTCGGGGTGGCAATGTTCCT
>NZ_DBIC01000010.1:5834-6184 GCF_002296545.1 Herbaspirillum sp. UBA812
CGGGGTGGCAATGTTCCAGCAAGGCAGTCGGCACCAGCGAACCGGCATACAGCACCATGCGCACCTGGCCCAGCAGGCGCGCACCGCGCAGGGTGATGAGGTCGGCCGCACCGGGGCCGGCCCCTACGAAATAAACTTTCATGCATTTCCTTTCGAATTCTCTTCGGGCGCACGATGGCGCTGCGCCTGGGCCGTCTTGCGGATCAGCAGCACGGCGAGATAGCCGCTCGCTTCTGCCGCATCCAGCGCGGTGAGGTCTGTGGCCAGCACTTCACCTTCCAGACCGATGCGGCGGGCAAAGCCGCAATGCTGGGCAATGCCCATCTCGCGCAGCAAGGCCCGCACCCAGG
>NZ_DBIC01000312.1:0-4920 GCF_002296545.1 Herbaspirillum sp. UBA812
CGGCCACTCAGGGAGCGGGTGGAACAAGGGCGGCAAGCAGGCGTTCATCTCCCGACCCGGTCAGGACCACCTGCACGAAACCCTGCTCCCGCGCGGTCTCGGCGATCCTGTGGTGAGAGACGACGATGCGTTGTCGTTGCAGTTTTACCACACGTTCCTCGCCCCCGGCTAGTCTTGCCAAGTGAAGCAAATTGCGCAAGGCCTCGGAACTGGTGATGACCCAGTCGGCACCACCGTCCAGCAAATCCAGCAGTTGCAGGCGGCTTTGCGGGTTCAGTTCGGGGGCCAGGCGACGGTAGGCGGTAAGGAATTCGACTTCCACGCCCTGTTGTTGCAAAGCTTCACTCAGGAAATCGCGGCCGGCCTGGCCGCGCACGATCAGAGCGCGCCGGCCGCGCAATTGTTCCAACGGGAGGGATTTGAACAATTCCTCGGAATCCATCTTGTCGGCGCGCTGCGGGCCGTAGATGGTGGCATTGGCGCCATCTACGCCATGCCCGCGCAAGGCCACCCTGCTGCCCTCCCCCACGATGCCGATGGGCACGTCACGCGGCCAGCCCTGCAGATGGGCAAAGGCGGCATCGATGGCATTGGGACTGACGAAGACCACCAGGGCGAAGTCGTGCAGGCGAGCCAACGTGGCCTTGAGTTCGCTGTCATCGTCGACCGGCCCGATGGCCAGCAGCGGAAATACCACGGCACGCCGGCCCAGCTGCTGCACGCGCTCGGCAAAGCCGCCGGCCTGTTGCAGTGGCCGCGTCACGACCACCGGCAACGGTCCAGGGGTCTCAGGCCGAAGCGGCATCAGCCTGGGCCTTGCAGGCCGCCAGAATCGCATCGGCACCGCGCGACTTGAGCAGCTCGGCCACTTGCGCACCGAGCGCCTCGGGCGCATCCGGCGAGCCTTCGGCTTCAGCGGCAGCGGCTTGTGCGCCATCGGGGGTGGCGATCATGGCGCGCAGGTGCAGGCGCTCTCCGTCCAGCGTGGCGTAGGCCGCCAGCGGGATCTGGCAGCTGGCGCCGAAGATGCGCGAGACCGAACGCTCGGCTGCCGACACCACGGCGGCCGGCACATCATGCAAGGGGGCCAGCAGGCGTTTGATGTCGTCGCGGCCTTCGGGGATCTCGATGGCCAGCGTGCCCTGCCCGGGCGACGGCAGGCTTTGTTCGGGATCGAGGAAGGAGCGGATGCGCGCCTTCAGGCCCAGGCGGTTCAGGCCGGCCACGGCCAGGATGATGGCGGCGTAGTCGCCACGATCCAGCTTGGCCAGGCGGGTATCGAGATTGCCGCGCAGCGGCTTGACCACCAGTTGCGGATAGCGCGCGGCGATCATGGCCTGGCGGCGCAGGCTGCTGGTGCCGACGATGGCGCCATCGGGCAGCGCGTCCAGCGAGGCATGATCATTGGAGACGAAAGCGTCGCGCGCGTCTTCGCGCTCCAGGATGGCGGCCAGCTCGAAGCCTTCGGGCAGGTCCATCGGCATGTCCTTGAGGCAGTGCACGGCGAGGTCGGCGCGGCCTTCGGCCATGGCCACTTCCAGCTCCTTGACGAACAGACCCTTGCCGCCGACCTTGGAAAGCGCGCGATCAAGAATCTGGTCGCCACGGGTGGTGGTTCCGAGGATATTGATGCTGCACTGCGGATATAATGCGGCCAGACGGTCCCGCACGTACTCGGCCTGCCACATGGCGAGGCGGCTTTCACGCGAGACGATGACGATGTTGGAAGGAGGAAATTCTTTCAAGACGGGCTTTCCGATTCAGTCGTGGCACCCGCGGCCGAGGAGACAAGGAAAGCAGGAGACCGGCGCATCCAGACTGAACAATACGATTAAAAAAGCGATCGAGGGCAAGCAGCAACGCACATCGATCACAGCGACCAGAAGCGAGACGCACACCAAAAACGAGGCAAATTCTAGCACGCACACCCACGGCAATCCGATCCACAAGCACGACTTTCTCCTCCGAAAACCGCAGCAACCGTTGATCATGGCGACTAAAAATCCAACACCACGCAGTGCCCGTTCCACTCCCTCCACGCCCCGCGCCACCACTGCCGCCAAGCGCAGCCCGGCCAGCAAGACCGTCACCAAACCCGCCCGCAGCACCGACAAGGATGCGCCCCTGAAGGAAGACATCCGCCTGCTCGGACGCCTGCTGGGCGAAGTCGTGCGGGAACAGGAAGGCGATGAAGTCTTCGAGGTGGTGGAAACGATCCGCCAGACCGCCGTGCGTTTTCGCCGCGAATCCGATGCCAAGGCCGGTGCCGAGCTGGACAAGCTGTTGAAGAAACTGACCCGCGACCAGACCAATTCGGTGGTGCGCGCGTTTTCCTATTTTTCGCACCTGGCCAACATCGCCGAAGACCAGCACCACAACCGCCGCCGCCGCGCGCACCTGCTGGCCGGCTCCGAAGCCCAGCCCGGCAGCGTGGCCTATGCACTGTCGCGCCTGGATGATGCCGGCGTCTCGGGCGCACAAGTGCGCAGCTTCCTGAAGGAAGCCCTGGTGTCGCCGGTGCTGACCGCCCACCCGACCGAAGTGCAGCGCAAGTCCATCCTGGACGCCGAGCGCGAGATTGCCCGCCTGGTGGCCGAACGCGACCTGCCGCTGACCCCGCGCGAGCTGCGCCACAACACCGAACTGCTGCGCGCACGCATCGCCACGCTGTGGCAGACGCGCATGCTGCGCTATACCAAGCTGACGGTGGCCGACGAGATCGAGAACGCCCTCTCCTACTACCGCATCACCTTCCTGCGCGAACTGCCAGCGCTGTATGACGACATCGAAGCCGAGATCGACAGCCAGTTCCCCTCGCGCGCCAAGACCCGCGCCGTGGAGCTGCCGCCCTACCTGCAGATGGGCAGCTGGATCGGCGGCGACCGCGACGGCAACCCCAACGTCAATGCCGCCACCATGCAGCATGCGCTGAAGCGCCAGTCCACCACCATCTTCGACTACTACCTCGACGAAGTGCACACGCTGGGGGCCGAGATGTCCATCTCCACCCTGATGGTCGCGGCCAGCCCGGAACTGCTGGCCCTGGCGGATGCCTCCCCGGACCACTCCGAGCACCGCGCCGACGAACCCTACCGCCGTGCCCTCATCGGCATCTACGCGCGCCTGGCCGCCACGGCCCGCTCTTTGGGCGTGGTCAACATCCTGCGCCAGGAAATCGGTGCCGCTGCGCCCTACGCCAGCCCGGCCGAATGCGTGGCCGAACTGGAGGTGCTGGTGGCCTCGCTGCAGGCCCATCACGGTGCCGCGCTGGTCAAGCCGCGCCTGGCCGGATTGAAGCGTGCCGTGGAAATCTTCGGCTTCCACCTGGCCACGCTGGACATGCGCCAGAGCTCCGACGTGCACGAGCGCGTGCTGGCCGAGCTGTTTGCCAAGTCTCAGGTCGAGGCCGACTATGCGGGCCTGACCGAAGAACGCAAGATCGCCCTGCTGCTGGGTGAACTGTCCAGGCCGCGCCTGCTGTATTCGCCCTACCTGCAGTACGCCGACGAAACCAATTCCGAGCTGACCATCCTGCGCGCCGCGCGTGAAATTCGCCGCCGCTATGGCGAACGCGCGATCCGCAACTACATCATCTCGCACACCGAGACCTTGTCCGACCTGCTGGAAGTCTTGCTGCTGCAGAAGGAAACGGGGCTGCTGCACATCGAAGGCAACCAGTTGCACGAGCTGGAGCTGATGGTCATTCCGCTGTTCGAGACCATCCCCGACTTGCGCTGTGCGGCCGAGATCATGCGCGGCTGGCTGACCCTGCCGCAGGTCAAGGGCTTGATCGCCAAGCACGGCAAGCTGCAGGAAGTGATGCTGGGCTATTCGGATTCCAACAAGGATGGCGGCTTCCTGACCTCCAACTGGGAACTCTACAAGGCCGAGAACCAGTTGGTGGAACTGTTCAATGAAGCCGGCGTGAAGCTGCGCCTGTTCCACGGCCGTGGCGGCACCGTCGGCCGTGGCGGTGGTCCGAGCTACCAGGCCATCCTGGCGCAGCCGCCGGGCACGGTCAACGGCCAGATCCGCCTGACCGAACAGGGCGAAATCATCGCTTCCAAGTTCTCCAATCCGGAAATTGGCCGCCGCAACCTGGAGCTGCTGGTCGCCGCCACCCTGGAAGCGAGCCTGATGCCCGCCGCCACCGATGGCAAGGAAGCCAGGAAGCTGGCCGAGTTCGAGCGCGTCATGGAAGAACTGTCGGAGCGTGCCTATCGCGCTTATCGCAACCTGGTCTACGAGACCCCGGGCTTCACCGATTACTTCTTCGCGGCCACGCCCATTGCCGAAATCGCGCAACTGAACATCGGTTCGCGTCCGGCCTCGCGCAAGGCGACCCAGCGCATCGAGGATTTGCGCGCCATTCCCTGGGGCTTCTCGTGGGGCCAGTGCCGCCTGCTTTTCCCGGGCTGGTATGGCTTCGGCAGCGCGGTCTCGGGCTGGCTGGAAGAAGCCGGCAACGCCAAGGAGAGCGCAAAGCGTCTGGCCACCCTGCGCGCCATGTGCAAGGAATGGCCGTTCTTCGCCGCCCTGCTGTCGAACATGGACATGGTGCTCTCCAAGACCGACCTGGCTGTGGCCTCGCGCTATGCCGGGCTGGTGGCGGACCGCAAGCTGCGCACCACCATCTTCGGCCGCATCACCGGCGAGCATGAACGTACCAGCAGCGTGCTCTCGGCCATCACCGGCACCAAGGAACGCCTGTCCGGCAATCCGCTGTTGGCGCGCTCGATCAAGAACCGCTTCGCCTATCTCGATCCGCTGAACCACCTGCAGGTCGAGCTGATCAAGCGCCACCGCGCTACGGCTGCAGCGAAGCGTGCGCCGGAAGAACGCGTGCAGCGCGGCATCCACCTCACCATCAACGGGGTGGCAGCCGGCTTGCGCAATACCGGCTGAGCAACGCGTTCGTCT
>NZ_DBIC01000135.1:0-3971 GCF_002296545.1 Herbaspirillum sp. UBA812
CGGCCAGCTCGAAGCCCTGGAAGATGGCGTGCTGCAGCCCGATGCGCAGACGCTGCGCTCGCTCAAGAGCGAGGTGGAACATCTCAACAAGCTGGTCGGCGATCTCTACGATCTGTCACTGGCCGATGCCGGTGCCCTTACCTATCGCCGCACCGACATCGACCTGGCACCGCTGCTGCGCGACAGTGCGGCGATCTATGCCGAGCGTTTCAGCCAGCGCGGCATGACGCTGACCTGCAGTCTGCCTGCCACCATGCCGGTGCATGCCGATGCGGCGCGCCTGCAGCAACTGTTGAACAACCTGTTCGAAAACAGCTTGCGCTATACCGACAGCGGCGGCCGTCTGCAGGTGCATGCGCAACTGCTGCAACAGCACTGGCACCTGGTCTTCGATGACAGCGAACCGGGTGTGCCTCCTGAAGTCATGGCGCGCCTCTTTGATCGCTTCTTCCGGGTCGAGGCCTCGCGCAACCGCGCCAGCGGCGGTGCCGGGCTGGGCCTGGCGATCTGCCGCCGCATCGTCGATGCGCATCAGGGGACCATCGGTGCCACGGCTTCACCCTTGGGCGGACTGCGGGTCTCGGTGGTGCTGCCGGCCCGGGCAGAAGATGAGGAAGACCGCGCATGAACGAATCCACGGACGATTTCCGTTTCGCACCGCCCGAGCGGGCCGACATCCTCATCGTCGAGGATGAACCGAAGCTGGCTGAACTGCTGCAGAAATACCTGGCGGTGGCCGGCTATACCTCGCGCCATGTGGCACGCGGCGATGCGGCGCTGGATGCAGTCCGCGCACAGCGGCCGGACCTGATCCTGCTGGATATCATGTTGCCGGGGATGGATGGATGGGAAATCTGCCGCCAGTTGCGCACTTTCTCGGACGTGCCGGTACTGATGCTGACGGCGCGCGCCGAGGAAGAAGACCGTCTGCGCGGACTGGAGCTGGGGGCCGATGACTACATCGGCAAGACGCCGTTTTCGCCACGCGAGATCGTGGCGCGGGTCAAGTCCATGCTCAGGCGCAATGCCTCGGTGCAGCGTTCAGCACAAGCGGACCCGCTGCCGCAGGGCAGCTCGCCGCTGGTCATCGACGAGATCCGCCATCAGGCCAGCGTGCGCGGCGAGCCGCTCAACCTGACGCCACTGGAACTGCGCCTGCTCAAGACGTTCGCGGCTGCGCCGGGCCAAGTGTTTTCGCGGGAACAGCTGCTCAACCACCTGCACGATGATGACCGTTCGGTCACCGATCGCGCCATCGATACCCACATCAAGAACTTGCGCCGCAAGCTCGAACCCTGCTTCCCCGGACACAATGCCATCCAGGCGGTGTATGGCGTGGGTTATTGCTTCGCGTTGCCACCGGAATGAAAGACATCCTTCCATTCATTCCAGATTGGAATGAATGGAATATGTGGCATATATCGCATGTATCGCATATATGGCATATATGGATGGCGTAACCACGAATTACGTTCGGCAGAACCTGCTTGAAGCACGCCCCGCCGAACCAGCCTCAACGCTGGATCTTGAACACACTCACCACCTGTGACAAGCGCCCCGCCTGATCCTGCAAGGACTGCGCGGCGGCGGCGGCTTCTTCGACCAGCGCCGCATTCTGCTGGGTCACTTCATCCATCTGGGTGATGGCGCGATTGATTTCCTCGATGCCGGTGCTCTGCTCGCTGCTGGCTGCGCTGATCTCGGCCACCACATCGGTGACGCGCTTGACGCTGGCCACCACCTCGCTCATGGTGGCACCGGCACGTTCGACCAGCTGGCTGCCGGCACCGACCTTCTGTACCGAGTCGTCGATGAGCTGCTTGATCTCCTTGGCGGCAGAAGCCGAACGCTGTGCCAGCGAACGCACTTCGGAAGCCACCACCGCGAAGCCGCGGCCCTGCTCGCCGGCGCGCGCCGCTTCCACGGCCGCATTCAAGGCGAGAATATTGGTCTGGAAGGCGATGCCGTCAATCACCGTGATGATGTCGGCAATGCGGTTCGAGCTTTCGGTGATGCCTTCCATCGTCTGCACTACCTGGCCGACCACTTCACCGCCCTGGCTGGCCACGTCGGAGGCCGATGCAGCGAGCTGGTTGGCCTGGCGCGCATTGTCGGCGTTCTGCTTGACGGTGGCCGTCAGTTCTTCCATGGCCGAGGCGGTTTCTTCCAGTGAGCCGGCCTGCTCTTCGGTGCGCGAGGACAGGTCGAGGTTGCCGGTTGCGATTTCCTGCGAAGCCGTGGTGATGGCATCGGTGCCGTAGCGCACTTCGCTGACGATCTTGTTCAGGCTGTCATTCATGGCGCGCAAGGAATGCATCAGCATGCCGGTTTCATCCTTGCTGTCGGAACGGATGTCTACCGTCAGGTCGCCCTGCGCCACGCGCTCGGCCACGCTCACCGCCTCATTGAGCGGACGCGAGACCGCACGTGCCACCGCCAGCGCCAGCCCGAAAGCGATCACCACGATGGCGGCCAGCAGGCCGATGATCCAGGCCCGCGCGGAATTGAAGACGTCGCTGGCGGTCTGGTCCGAACGCATGCTGCCGGCGTCGTTGATCTTGATGATCTCGTCCATGCTTTCCAGCATGCTGCGGAAGGTCTTGTTGGAATCGCCCTTGAAGATCGCGCGCGCTTCCTCTTCCTTGCCGGCACCGGAAATCTCGGCGAGCTTCTTGTCGATCTCCAGATAGGTGGCGAAGCTCTTGGAGAACTTCTCGTAGGCGAGCTTCTCTTCTGCTTCCGAAATCTGGGCTTCGTAAGTAGCACGCTGTTTGGCCAGGATATCCAGGCGCGACTTGATGGCCTTGAGCGCATCTTCACGCTCGGCGGGGGTGGCCGCCGTGATCATCTGCAATTCGGAAATGCGCATGCGCGGCAATGAAGCCTGGATCGACTGCGCCGCCTTGATCGTGGGCAGCCAGTTGGTGGCCATGTCGGTGGAGGCCTGGTTCACCGCCTTCAATTCGCGGATCGCGAAGATACCCAGGATGACCGTCAGGATGATGACGGCCGCAAAGGAAAGAATGAGTTTCTTGGCGATCTTCAGATTGTTGAACCAGTTCATGTCTGCCTCGTTATTTCGCTTGTGATGGATTTCACCAGCGATTCTAGGCAGGTCAGGAAGCGGCCATAACGCTGATTACACGGGCGTTTACGGGGCAATTGCCCGCTTCCTCCCTGAAGCTGACAAGCGCGACAGGAAGTGTGCCAACTATCGTGCAAACTGGTCAGGCCACCTGATCACTACTTCTCTGAAAACGATAATGTTTTCGATTGCACAAGAGGCGTTTCCTCGCGGCGGGCATGCCAGTCTCCACCCAGGGCCTTGATCAGAAACACTGACACCAGCAGCCGCTGTCCCATCAACTGCGCCGCCTGGCGTTCGCTGTTGAGCAGGGCCTGCTGGGCGGTGATGACATCCAGATAAGGCGTGGCACCGCCCTCATAACGGCTGGTGGCGATGTCCAGCACGCGGCGGGCACTGGCGATGGCCGATTGCGATTGCCGCCAGGCGCGGTCCAGTGAAGCGATACCGGTGATGCCATCTTCCACTTCCTGCATCGCGGTCAGCACGGTGCGGCGATAGGTCGCCACGGCGGCGTTGTAGCCGGCTTGGGTGAAATCCACACCGGCGCGCAGGCGGCCGGCATCGAACAAACTTTGCGAGGCCGACACCCCCAGTGACCACAGCACGCTGGGTGCGTTGAAGAGCGTGGCCCAGTTGCGGCTGTCCACGCCATAACCGGGCTGCAGCATGAAACTGGGGTAGAAGGCCGCACTGGCCACGCCGATCTGGGCATTGGCCGCGGCCATCGAACGTTCGGCTGCCGCCACATCGGGGCGACGCTCCAGCACGTCCGACGGGATGCCCAGCGGAATCTCCGGCAGCGCGATGGGCGCCAGCGAAGGAGGCAGGCTGAAGGCCGGTGCCGGGGTGCCGGTCAGCGTGGCGATGGCGTGCTCGTATTGCG
>NZ_DBIC01000135.1:4251-15188 GCF_002296545.1 Herbaspirillum sp. UBA812
CGATGGCGTGCTCGTATTGCGCCCGCTGCCGGCCCAGCAGATCCACCTGGGTCAGCGTGTTGTCCAGCAGGGCTTGCTGCTGGGCCACGTCCAGCCCCGAGGTAGCGCCCAGGTCGTGGCGCGCGGTGGCCAGTTCCAGCGCCTTGCGCTGCAGTTCGATGGCACGCCGGACCACGTCCAGCTCGATGTCCAGTTCGCGCAGGTTGAAGTAATTGCTGGCCAGTTCTGCCGTCAGCAGCAGGCGGGTGTTTTCCAGATCCGCCGCCGATTGCTGGGCCGAGGCCGTGGCCGCTTCCACCGAACGGCGCACGCGCCCGAAGAAATCCAGTTCGTAACTGACGTTCAAGCCCAGCGCGAAATCGTTTTGTACGGTCGCGAAGTTGGGCGAGTTGTAGTTGGTCAACGGCCGGTTGGCCGAGATGCGGGCACGCGCCGCACGTGTATTGATGCCGACCTGCGGGGCTTGCGCCGCGCCTGCCACATCGAGCTGCGCACGCGCCTGCGCCAGCCGCGCCGTGGCGATGGTCAGCGTCTGGTTGCCGGCCAGGGCCTGCTGCTGCAGGGCGTTCAGTTGCGCATCGTTGAAGCGCTCCCACCAGGGCCCGCGCGGGGCGGCGTCCTGCGGCTGCATGGCGCGCCACGGGGCTTCCGGGGTCCAGGCGGCGGGCATGTCGACCTGTGGCCGCACATAGTCGGGACCGCTGGCGCAGGCGGCCAGCAGCAGGGCGCAGGCCAGGGCCAAGGCTGGAGCGATGCTGTGGCGGCGCGGCAGGCTCATGAGGCGGCCTTCTTGTCGGCGGCCTTGTCCTTGGGCTGCTCCAGTGTGGGCTCGACCTGGTCGCCTTCAGCCAGCGAATCGGAAGGATTGAGGATCAGCTTTTCATCGCCCTTCAAGCCCTCCAGCACTTCCACCGTCAGGCCGAAATTGCGACCCAGCCTGACCTTCTTCAGGCGCACCTTGTTCTGTTCATCCACCGCCGCCACCAGCGAGCCATCACGTCGGAACATCAGCGTATCGGCCGCGACCAGCAGCGTGCCGCTGGGCTTCAACGGCAGCTCCACCTGCACGAAGGCACCGGGCAGCAGCGCGTTGTCGGCATTGGAGAGCGTGACTTCGATCTGCATCGAGCGCGTGGCAGCATCGATGGACCCGGCCGTGCGCGCCACCTTGCCCTCGAACTTGCGCCCCCGCAGTTCGGACTGTGTCACCGTCACCTGCTGGCCCGGCTTGACCAGGTTGGCATAGGCCTGCGGCACGTTGACGTAGACCCGCAGCGGATCGGTCTGCGACAGCACGAACAATGCGCGGCCCGCGCCCGGGTCGATCAGGTCGCCCACATCCACGTTGCGGCGCGTGATGATGCCCGAGAACGGCGCCACGATGCGCTTGAAGCCTTCCACCTGGCGCAGCCGCTCGACGTTGGCGTCGGCCGCCGCCAGGTTGGAGCTGGCCTGGGCAAAGGCGCTGCGGCGTTCATCGAGTTCCTGCTGGGAGACCGCATCCTTCTTGCGCAGGGCTTCCCAGCGCGCCATCGAACTCCGGGCCAGCTCCATGCTGGAGGCGGCCTGCTGGCGCGCGGCCAGGGCTTGCGACAGTTGCTGGTCGATTTCCGGCGTATCGAGTTCGGCCAGCAGTTCGCCCTTCTTCACTTCCGATCCGATGTCCTTGGTCCAGCGCTTGAGGTAGCCGCCCGAGCGCGCCGAGATGGGCGACTGGACGAAGCCCTGCAGGCTGCCCGGCAAGGCCAGCGTCTGGCCCTCGGCGCTGCTGCGGGCCGGTGCCACCCGCACGAAGATCTTGGCGCGCTCAGCGGTGCCGGCCTCCAGTGCACGGGCGTTGGCGGCGCGGCTCACGAGGGTGCGCGCAGCACCGGCGGCCAGCAATACCAGCACCACGACCAGCACCAGCCGGGCGCGCTTCATCATCTGCTGACGCTGTTGCGGCTCGCCTTCGCCGAGAGGGTGGATGCCGAGTTCGGAATGACGGTCATGCGACATGGTTCAAGACTCCTGATGCGCGGGTCCGCCCGCCAGATGGCGTCGCCTTTCGGCGCGGCGGGCCAGCCGCTGATGCACACCGGCGAATACCACCGGTACGAAGAACAAGGTCGATACGGTGGCCAGCAGCAGGCCCCCGATCACGGCGCGCCCCAGCGGCGCGTTCTGCTCGGCGCCCTCGCCCAGGCCCAGGGCCATGGGGATCATGCCGATGATCATCGCCAGCGCGGTCATGAGCACCGGACGGATACGGGTGGAGCCCGCTTCCAGGGCGGAGGCCAGCGGGGTCGCGCCTTCCTCGCGGCGCTGCCGGGCAAAGGCGACGATGAGGATACTGTTGGCGGTAGCTACCCCCATGGTCATGATGGCGCCGGTCAAGGCCGGCACCGACAGCGTGGTGCCGGTGAGGAAGAGCATCCACGCAATCCCCGCCAGTGCAGCCGGCAAGGCGGCGATGATGATGGCCGCATCGATCCACGACTGGAAGTTCACCACCACCAGCAGGTAGACCAGCACGATGGCCATGGCCAGACCCACGCCCAGGCCAATGAAGGAGGACTGCATGGTCTCCACCTGGCCACGGATGACCACCTGGCTGCCGCGCGCCAGCTTGGGCTTGATCTCCTCCACCAGCTTGGCAACCTTGCCCGCCACGCTGGCCAGGTCGGTACCCTGCACGCTCACATAGACATCGATGGCCGGCGAGATGTTGTAGCGCGAGGCCACCGCCATCTGGCGTCCCGCATGCACGTCGACCAGGTTGCCCAGCAGCTGCGGCGGCGTGGCGGCATTGGCACCGGCGCCGACCGGGATGTTGAGCAGGGCATCGAGCGAATCGACCTGGTATTGCGGCGACTGCACCGCGATGCTGTAGACCACGCCATTGTTGGGATTGAGCCAGAAGGCCGGCTGTGTCTGCGAGCTGCCGGACAAGGCAATCAGCAGGTTCTGCCCGACGTTGGCCGCAGACAGGCCGAACTGCTGCAGGCGCGTGCGGTCCATGCGCAGGTCCAGCGAGGGGCCATCGAGGCGCTGGTGCACGTGGGCATCGACCGCGCCCGGAATCTGGCGGATCTGCTTGGTCAGTTCGGCGGCCAGGCGCGCGTTGGCTTCCATGTTGGGGCCGGTGAACTGCACGTCGATGGCGGCTGGCAGGCCGAAGTTGAGAATCTGGGTGACGATGTCGGCCGGCTGGAAAAAGAATTCGATGCCCGGGAAGCGGCGCGGCAACTGCTCGCGCAGCAGCGATACCAGTTCCTCGGTAGGGCGATGGCCTTCCTTGAGTGCCATCAGGATCTCGCCATCCAGCGTGCCGATGGTGCCGGCGTTGCTGTAGGAGAGGTTGATGCCGGAGTTGGGCACGCCCAGGTTGTCGAGGATGGTCTCCAGTTCCGAGGCCGGAATCAGTGAGCGGATGACGCGCTCGACTTCATCGGCCGCGCGCGCCGTTTCCTCGATGCGGGTGCCGGTCGGCATGCGCATGTGCAGGCGGATCTGGCCGCCGTCCACGTTGGGGAAGAAGTCGCGCCCGAGGAAGGGATAGAGCAGGCAGGACAGCAGGCAGAACCCCAAAAAGCCCAGCGCGAAACGGCGCCGGTGCGCCAGCAGCGAAGACAGTACCAGCGTATAGCCATGGCGCACGCGCTCGAAGCGGTTGTCGAAGGCGCGATAGAGCCGCTGCAGCAGGCTCTGCTTGGCGCTGTCGACCTGGCCGTGACTGCCCATGAGCAACATCACCAGGGTCGGCACCAGGGTGCGCGAGAGCAGGTAGGAAGCGGCCATGGCGAACACCACCGCTTCGGCCAGCGGCACGAACAGGAAACGCGCCACGCCCGAGAGGAAGAACATCGGCACGAACACGATGCAGATGCACAGCGTCGCCACGAAAGCCGGCACGCCGATCTCGCCGGCCCCGACGATGATGGCGTCATGCAGTGGTTTGCCCAGGTGCAGGTGGCGTTCGATGTTCTCGATGGTGACGATGGCCTGGTCCACCAGGATGCCCACCGACAGCGCCAGGCCGCCCAGGGTCATGAGGTTGAGCGTCTCGCCCAGCGCGGCCAGCATCAGGATGGCCGCCATGATGGACAGCGGAATGGTCAGCCCGATGATGAGCGTGCTGCGCCAGTTGCCCAGGAACAGCAGCACCATGGCGGCCGTCAGCCCGGCGGCGATGAGCGCCTCGCTGATGACGCCGGTCACCGCTGCCTTGACGAACAGCGACTGGTCGAACAGCGGCGTGATCTTGATGTCTTCCGGCAGGGTCTGGGCGGCGGTCGGCAGCAGCTTGCGCAGGTTGTCGACGATGTCCAGGGTGGAAGCCCCGCCATTCTTGAGGATGGACAGCAGCACGCCGCGCGCGCCATCCTGGCGCACCACGTTGGTCTGCGGCGAGAAGCCGTCGCGCACGTTGGCCACGTCCTTGAGGTAGATCGTGGCCCCGTTGGCGGTGCGCACCGGCAGTTCGTTCAAGCCGGCTACCGCTTCCGGCGAACCGTTGAGCTTGACCGAATATTCGGTGCCCCCGAACTTGGCCGTACCGGAGGGCAGGATCAGGTTCTGGGTGTTGATGGCGTTGACCACGTCGATGGGCGAGAGGCCGCGCGACTGCAGCGCGGGCGTATCGAGGTCGACCGAGATCAGGCGCGTCTTGCCGCCATAGGGAAACGGTACGGCCACGCCGGGGATGGTGATGAGCTGCGGGCGCAGCGTCTGCACGGCGGCATCGAAGACGGTTTGCTCGGGCAGCGTGGGCGAGGACAGCGCCAGCTGCATCACCGGGATGCTGGAAGCCGAATACTTGATCACCAGCGGCGGCGTGATGCCCGGCGGCAGCTGGCGCAACTGCGACTGCACCGAGGCCACCACCTGGGCGATGGCGGTCTGGATGTTGGCCTTGGGCTGGAAGAACACCTTGATCACGGCTACCCCGGCCAGGGATTGCGACTCGATGTGTTCGATGTCGCTCACCACCGTGGTCAGCCCGCGCTCGTTCTGGGCAGCGATGCGCTGGCCCATCTCCTGGGCCGACAGGCCGTTGTAGTTCCAGATGACGGAGACCACCGGGATATTGATCTCGGGGAAGATGTCGGTGGCCATGTTCTTCAGCGTCAACGGCGTGGCCAGCACGATGAGCAAGGCCATCACGATGAAGGTGTACGGGCGGCGCAAGGCCAGCGCGACCATGTTCATGAACTGCGATCCCTGTGAAACGGGCAGGCCGGACCAGGCGCGCTGTGGCTCACCCATGCCCGCAGCCGGCATCCCGTGCGATGCCTGCCGTCCTCTCCCGCGATGCTGTATTTCGTCTTGCGCGGCGTGGCGTGCTTCCCCGGTGCCCCAACCGCGTTCCCTGAATTGCGCCGTCCTGTTCCCTGTCCTGCGGCCCCGATGTTGTTCTTTTGGGGCCGTGCGGCGTGGCTATTGTAACGGCCTCGCAAGCCGTGTGCAGAGGGCGTTGCGGCAAAACGCTTTCTGACAGAAATGTCAGCGAAACGCTTCTCGCGGACTGCAAACTGAACCGGAAAAATGTCCACATGACGGCCCCGGCAGGAATACTGTCGCTATGGCACACTGCCCTTCCCTTCCGCTTTTTCTGCATCATGGAATTCCTGCGCCAGCGCATCGAAGCCAATGTACTCGCCATCAGCCGTGGCCCCGGCAGTGCCGATTTCCTGCAGCCACCGGGCGACCCCGGCCTGTTTGGGCCGGACTCGGCGGCATGGCAGGTCCATAGCGATTTCACGGCCATGCTCACCGGCGGCGTGGCGGCATTGCTGCTGCAGATGCTGCATCCCCTGCCGCTGGCAGGCGTCTGGGACCACTCCAACTTCCAGGCCGACATGCTGGGCCGCCTGCGCCGCACCGCCCAGTTCGTGGCCGGTACCACCTTCGGCAGCCGGGCGGACGCCGAGCGGCTGATCGCCCGCGTCAAACAGATTCATCTTGGCGTCACCGGCGTGGCACCCGACGGCCGCCCTTATGCGGCCAGCGATCCGGACCTGCTCACCTGGGTCCACGTGGCCGAGGTGCATTGCTTCCTGCAAGGGTACCTGCGGTATCGCCGCCCGGATTTTCCGGCGGCGCGCCAGGATCAGTATCTCGATGAGATCGCCTGCGTGGCTGAAGCGCTTGGCGCACGCGAGGTCCCGCGTTCACGGGCGGCCATCACCGATTACATTGAGCGCATGCGCCCGCAACTGCGTTGCGACGATCGCACCCGCGCCACCTTGCAACTGGTCTTGAATGCGCCTGCTCCCAATGCGGTAGCGCAACCGTGGACACGGCTGATGATGCGCGGTGGGGTGGACCTGCTGCCGCCGTGGGCACAGGAGATGCTGGGCGTGACGCCACGCGGACCGCTACGGCGCGAACTGCTGCGGCGCTCGGTATTGCTGGCCGCACAGCCGATCCGCTGGGCCATGCGCAATGGCTCCATCCACCTGGCACGCCGGCGCATGGGCTTGCCGCCGCAGCCTTGACGATCGCTCAGGAAAACAGACCCAGGCTGTCATCGGTGGCGATGGCCACGGCACCGGCCGCCGCTGCTACCGGTGCCAGATCGGTGGCATCGCGCTGACTGCGACTGCCCGATGCTTCGCTGCGGCCTTCGGGGCCACTGGTGTCGCCGCTGCCGTCGCGGCCGTTGTCCCAATCTCCGCTGGCACCGCCGCCATCGAACTGGCCCTGGAAGGCATCCGGATCGGAATTGCGCTCACTGACGTCGCGGAACAGGCTCACGCCCTGGCTGGACGTGGTGAAGCTGAACAGGGCGGCATTGTCTTCGTCATCACGGCGCTGCGCGCGGCGTCGCTTCACCGGCTGTACCGCCGGCAGTTGTGCCAACAGCGCGCGCAGCTGGACCCAGCGCGATTCCTCCAGGCCGCTGCCGCTGTGCAGCGATTGCCGGATCAGCCGCACCAGCGCCACCAGCGCACGGGACGCGCTCAGCAATGCGCGCCGCTCCTGATCCAGGCGATCCAGCTCGGCGCGCAAGGCTGCGAGCTTGCCATGGCGCTTGCGGTCGATGTGGCGGGTCAGGCGCACACGCATCAGGGCCAGCGCCTCGCGATAGGCGGGACCGGCCAGCCACGCCATCCAGCCGAACCACAGGCAGCGGCGCTGATGGCGGGCGAAGCTGTCGAGGATGAGTTCATCGACGAAATCGGGCACTTCCCGCTGCAGGCGCGCCAGCGTGGAGCGCGAGATGGCGGGCAGCAATTGTTTTTCCACCAGCCGGATGCGATAGCGGCGGCGCTGGCGATCGGCGATCTCGATATCGCGCCGGATCTTCTTCAGACGCGGACTGAGTGCGCTGTCAGCCTGCTCGAGCATCGGCAGGGCTGCGCGCAATTCGGCACGCTGGGCGTCGGTCAAGGGAGGAATGCTCATGCGGCCAGCTCCTCGCCGTCTTCGTGACGGCTGGCAAAGTAACGCGCGAAATAATCGCGCAGGCCCGGCTTGTCCATCGTCGCGGCCCATTCCAGCGGCTGGCCGGGATGGATGGCGAGGTCGTTCCAGGGGTCGTAGCCGAGGTCGGTGATGTCATGCATGCGCAGGAAATAGCGGCGATTGACGGCATCGCCATGCCACAGGTGGCGGATGTGGCCGGGTACCACGCCCAGGCTGCCGCGCACTTCTGCGTGGAAGCGCGCGCTCCATGCGCGCAGATGCGATAGCTGGCGCGGCTCATGCTTGAGCGCATTACGGATGCAGAAGTTGCAGTCGTTGAAGATGGCATGCGCCATGAAGTGATCGGCGCTGCCGGAGATCGCACATTCATAGAGGCCGACGCGGTCGAAGATGTCGCGATGCATGGCCCAGCCATAACCGGTGTGGCCGTGCAGGTCGTAGCGTCCGGCATTGAGCGTGGCAGGATCCCTGGCCATCACGCTGGCGAAGGAATGGCAGAGGTCGGGCGTGGCCCCGGCCTGACCGTGACGATCCAGCCGCGTGCAGGTCTCGAACACCTGCACCACCCGATGCCGTTGCAGTGCCTGTACCAGATCGGCCGGCCAGCGCGGATTGTCGAACAGGATGTCGCAATCGATCCAGGCGACGAAGCGGCAGCTTGCAGGTAGCCAGGATGCGCCGAGATTGAGCAGTCTTTCCTTTTGCCACAGCAGGGTTTCAGAGCGGATCTGGATCACGTCCAGGCTGGGCGGCAGGTCGAAGGGCGCATCGCCGAAGGCACATTCGACGGTCAGGCAGGGGACGCCGGCCTCCCGCATGCCCTGCATGAACAGGCCGTAATTGCGCCGCCGGCTGGCGTAGCCGACCGGATTGAAATAGGTGGTGATGACGAACAGCTCGGACATGGCGCGGCGCTCTTGTTGTCGTTATGGCCAGGGCCTGTTCCCATTCAATCTGCAAGAGTGAACGGGAACAGGCCCTGATGCAGACGCTGGTGCGTCTGCCGCCTAGACCGCGCTTATTGCTGGAAAGTTCGCAGATAGGCCAGGATGTCGTCGATCTGCTTGTCGCTGCCGATGCCCCAGAATCGCATCTTGTTGCCGGGGACGACATCGCTGGGCGCCTTGAGGAAGGCCCGCAATTTGTCTTCGGTCCAGATGAAGCCGGCCGAGGCCATCGCCGGGGAATACTTGAAATCGGTGGTGGAACCAGCCTTGCGCCCGATCACATTGGACAGCTGCGGACCAAAACCGGCACGCGCCGAGGGGCCTACCGCATGACAGCTGGCGCATTTGGCGAAGGCGGCGCGGCCCGCCGCGACATCTCCCGCCCCCAGTGCGGACAAGGGAGCAACAGCAATGACAAGGGCGAATGCCAGGCAATGATTCGGGCGCATGGGTCGTTCCGGCCAACGCCGGCATCAGGAAATTACTGGATCACGAAATGGCTGGCTTCGAGACCGGCTTTCTGCAGGAAAGCCAGCAGCGAATCCGCCGTAGTGGTCTCGATTCTATCGCTGAAGCGCAAGGCGTTGGGATGATCGTCAAAAGCGATGTTGGCCTTGAACATCCGTCCGCCCAGGCGCGTCATCGGCCCCAGGTTCAGGGTATCCGGCACGTAGCCCTTCAACTTCAGCCAGGCCTGCGCCTGCTCGCGCGTGGTGATCTGCGGCTCCAGCGCCATGGCGAGCATTTCGTTGACCCACTGGTTGGACTGCTGGTAGCGCGTCGCCCAGGGATAAGCCAGCATGTTGTACTGCGCTTCATGCAGGCGCGTGACCTGCGGGCGCACGAGGATCGCACGCAAGCGCTGTTGCACCTCCGGCTGCGGCACGGCCACATAGGCCTCCAGCAGGAAGGGAGAATCCATGAAGAACTGCCCCAGCCCCTGTTCATAGAGATTGCTCACGGCCGTTCCACATTCGTTGAGCTTGTGGACCACAAGCCACTGCTGGCCATCGCGATAGGCAAACGCCAGGTGCGAATAGCGTTGCCGGTACTTGCTCAGGTCCTGCCCGACACGGCCGATGATGACGACGTCGGCCGCGCTGGCATTGAGCCGCTCGACGGTGCGCACGGCCATGTCCAGCTGGGCTTGCACGGCAGTGGCATCAGGGATGGCCGGTTCGCAGGACTGGCCGGCGTGCGCCGCCAGCGGTGCAGCGATGGCCAGGACCAGACCGGCAAGCAGGCATTTGATACGAAGTTGAAACGAAGCCATGGCGATCTCCCCTTGTGCCGGTCAGGACAGCTTCTCGCTCTTGAGCAGCGCCCGGCCCAGCGCATTGGGAATGATCGCCAGCACCTTGCCGGAGGCCACCAGCAGCGTGCCGGAAGCAGAGGTCACGAAGCTGACCGATTCACCGACGCCCACCGAAGCTGCGCCGCTGACGTTGGCACCGACCGTGACCGAACCACGGATGCCCTCGCCCACTTTCTCCAGCACATAGACCGTGCCATTGGCCGAGGCTTCCACGCCCTTGACCACGTAGCGTCCGCCTTCGGAAATGAAGGCGGCAGGCAGCATCACCGAGACCACCACCGACACGGTGGACGCATCGCTGTTGCGCGACTGGGCATGTACGGGGGCGCTCAGGAGGGCGGCGATCAAGACGCAGGAAAGCGTGAGGCGATGCAGCAGCGGGCTGTTCATGATGGACTCCTTGTTCTTTGACTGATGAGGGATGCGTGAATGTCTGATTGCCGGTCCGCCTTGGCGGGTCAGCGGGACGCACTGTAGCAATGCCGCTGCAGAACGCGGATCACCTCATCAGAAAGCGCAATTCCTGTCGCATCCGGTATCGAAATACAATACCGTCCACACATCATGCGCCACGCGCAGTACAAGGAGGAAGGACATGGCCCAGGCCGAATCGCTGGTCAATGCATTGAAGAATCTGCTCAAGGCGCGCGGCATCACCTATGCGCAGCTGGCCAAGGGACTGGGCCTGAGCGAGGCCAGCGTCAAGCGCATCTTCGCCGAGCGCAGTTTTACCCTGGAGCGGCTGGATCAGGTCTGCACGCTGCTGGGCATCCAGATCAGCGACCTGGCGCGCATGGTGGTGGCCGAGCAGCCGGTGCCCTCGCGCCTGACCGAAGAACAGGAAAAAAAACTGGTGGCCGATCCCAAGCTGCTGCTGGTGGCCGTGCATGCCCTGCACCAGTGGACGCTGGAAGACATCCTCGCCAGCTTCGCCATGAGCAAGGCCGAATGCATCCGCCTGCTGGCGCGGCTGGACAAGCTGGGCATCCTCGACCTGCTGCCCAACAACCGCATTCGCGTGCGCGTCGCGCCGGACTTCACGTGGCTGCCGGGCGGACCGATCCAGCAGTATTTCCGCGCGCAGTTGCGCAATGATTTCTTCAACTCCCATTTCGACAAGCCGGGCGAGAAGATGATCATGGTCAGCGGCACGCTCTCCGAGGAAAGCAATGCCACCGTGCAACGCGCCATGAACCGGCTGTCCTCCGACTTCCTCAGCGCGCATCAGCAGGACCTGTCGCTGCCGCTGGAACGGCGTCATGGCA
>NZ_DBIC01000007.1:0-4015 GCF_002296545.1 Herbaspirillum sp. UBA812
CCAGGTCACCAACTCGCGCACCGAATACATCGGCAGCGCGGTGGACGTGATCAGCTCGCCGATTCTGTTCGGCATGTCGCCGGCCTTCCTGTCGGCCATCGCCATCGTGATCATCGCCCAACTGGTGCTGACCCGCACCGTGCTGGGCCGCTACTGGATCGGCATCGGTACCAATGAAGAAGCGGTGCGCCTGTCCGGCGTGAATCCCAATCCCAGCAAGATCCTGGCCTTCGCCCTGATGGGCGCGCTGGCCGGTATCGCAGCGCTGTTCCAGGTCTCGCGCCTGGAAGCGGCCGATCCCAACGGCGGCGTGGGCATGGAGCTGCAAGTCATCGCGGCGGTCGTCATCGGCGGCACCAGCCTGATGGGTGGCCGGGGTTCCATCGTCAGCACCTTCATCGGCGTATTGATCATCTCCGTGCTGGAAGCGGGCCTGGCCCAGGTTGGCGTGAGCGAGCCGATGAAGCGCATCATCACCGGTGCCGTCATCGTGGTCGCCGTGATCCTGGATACCTATCGCCGTCGCGGCCAACGCCACGCCCGCTGAGCGAATTCGCCATGGCCACCATCAAGGATGTCGCCAGGCTGGCCGGGGTGTCCTACACCACGGTCTCGCATGTGCTCAACCAGACGCGCCCGGTCAGCAGCGCCGCCCGTGAGCGCGTGCTGGCCGCCGTCAAGGAACTGGACTACGTGCCCAGCGCACTGGCGCGGTCATTGCGCAGCAAGGTCACGGGCAGTATCGGCCTGATCATTCCCAACAACACCAACCCGTACTTTTCGGAGCTGGCGCGCGGAATCGAAGACCATTGCTATGGCGCCGGCTACAGCGTCATCCTCTGCAATTCGGACGATGATCCCGACAAGCAGCGCGACTACCTGCAAGTCCTGCAGACCAAGCGCTGCGATGGCCTCATCATCGCCACCCTGAACCAGGCCGATCTCAATCCGGCGGGCAGGCTCGATATTCCGACGGTCCTGCTGGACCGTGCGCCCAAGGAACTGGACATCGATCTGGTCAGCACTGACAACGCGCTCGGCGGCAGCCTGGCGGCGCGCCATCTGCTGGACTTGCAGCGCCGCCACGTGGCTTGCATCGCCGGGCCGGATGGCCTGGAACTATCGGACGAGCGCGTGCAGGGCTTCCGCCAGGCCCTGCAGGCGGGCGGCCTGGCGCTGGCCGACGGCGACCTGCTGCATGCCGACTTCAGCGGCATCGGCGGTTATCAGGCTGCGATGCAATTGCTGCAGGGACGAGCGCAGGGCGCGCGGCCGGATGCCATCTTCTGCTGCAACGACATGATGGCCATTGGCGTGCTGCGTGCCGCCGGTGAATTGCAGATCGAAGTGCCGGGCGAATTGTCGGTGGTAGGTTTCGACGATATCGAACTGGCGCAATTCGTCCATCCGCCCCTGACCACGGTGGCACAAAATACCCGCAAGCTGGGCAACCTGACGGCGCAGTTCCTGCTGGAGCGCATCGCCGACCCCGGCTTGCCGGCGCGCCGCGAGACGGTGGCGCCGCAACTCCAGCTGCGCGGCTCGACCGCCCCGCGCCGGAACCCGACCTGAACAAGAAACACTTCAACAGAGCACGAGAGAACACACATGATCGTCATCATCGGCAGCGTCAACATGGACCTGGTCCTGCGCGTCCCGCGCATGCCCTTGCCGGGCGAAACCCTGGCTGGCGACAAATTCATGACCATCCCCGGCGGCAAGGGTGCCAACCAGGCCGTGGCTTGCGCCCGCCTGGCCGCACCGGGCACCTCGGTGGCCATGGTGGCCTGCGTGGGCGACGATGCCTTCGGCGGCCAGATGCGCCAGTCGATCACCGCCTGCGGCATCGATGACCGTTACATTGACGAAGTCGCAGGCGAAGCCACCGGCATCGCCTCCATCATGGTCGACGCCAATGCCCAGAACAGCATCGTCATCGCCGCCGGTGCCAATGGCCGCCTGGACGTGGAGCGTATCGAACGCGCGCGCCCCGTGATCGAACAGGCTTCCATCGTGCTGCTGCAACTGGAAGTGCCGATGGACACCGTCATCCACAGCATCGAACTGGCCCACGCCCTGGGCAAGACCGTGGTGCTCAATCCCGCACCGGCACAAGCCTTGCCCCGTGCACTGCTGCAAAAGATCGATTACCTGATCCTGAATGAAATCGAAGCCGCCATGCTGGCCGAGGAGCAATCCGAGGACATCCCGCTGCTGGCGCAGAAGCTGCACGATCTGGGCGCGCGCAACGTGGTGGTGACGCTGGGCGAGAAGGGCGTCTACGGCTCCTTCGCCGACGGCCAGCAGCGCCATCTGCCGGCGCGCAAGGTACAGGCGGTCGACACCACGGCGGCGGGCGACACTTTCATCGGCGCTTTCATCGGTGCCATTGCGCAGGGCCGCGATCAGTTCGACGCCATCGCCTATGCCCAGGCGGCGGCCGCCCTGAGCGTGACCCGCGTCGGTGCCCAGACCTCCATTCCCACGCGCGACGAAGTCGTGCTCTGATCGCTTATCTTTCTGATTGCCATGAAAAAGACTGCTCTGCTCAACGCTGCCATTTCCCAGGTCATCGCCACCATGGGGCATGGCGATACGCTGGTCATCGGGGACGTCGGTTTGCCAGCTCCCGCAGGTGTCCCCGTGATCGATCTGGCGGTGACCCGCGGCGTGCCGGACTTCATGACGGTACTCAAGACGGTGCTCACGGAATTGCAGGTGGAATTCCACGTCGTGGCCGATGAAATGCAGACCGTCAGCCCTGCCTTGGCTGCACAGATTGCGGCGCTGGACCTGCCGCAAGCGCGTACCCTGTCGCATGAAGCGTTCAAGCAGGCGACCGGGGCTGCCAAGGCCTACATCCGCACCGGGGAATGTACCCCTTACGCCAATATCATCCTCGGCGCCGGCGTGGTGTTCTGAGCAAGAGATTTACAAACAAACACGTTTATACATCTAGTTGTGTGATGACTTTGCGACACTTGCTGAAATAGTGTCGCGCAACGGTTGTACGATGGGTTGCCTTGGCGCATCATGCGGGCTCCAGAATAAAAATACAGAGGAGCTTGTTTCCCTGTTCGATAACAAGAAGCTGGATCTTCGAGAACTGGAAGAGACAGACAATAAATGAACAGCATAGGGAACCAGCATGTTTGCATATTTCGGGAATCTCAAGGTCGGCGCGCGCCTGGCGATCGTGTTTGCCTTCATCGTGGCCTTGCTGGCCGTGGTGAGCATCACCGCCTTCATCAAGATCAACAACATCAATCGTGCGATCGATCAGATCGTCAATGACCGCTACCTGAAGGTGCGCTGGGCATTCGACCTGCGTGACGGCGTCAACGAGCAAATCAAGTACCTGCGTGGCATGGCCATCGATATCGGCAACCCGGCCGCCAATGAAAAGCGCATCGGCCAGCTGGACGTTGCGGTCCGCGCCAGCAAGGAAGCCCTGGACAAGATCACGGCGCGCCAGGTGACTGCAGTAGGCCAGAAGAAGGCCAAGGCGCTGGATGATGCGCGCCAGCTCTTCGAGACCAGCCGGACGCAGTTTCTGGCGTTGATCCGGGCAGGCCAGGGCGATGCCGCTGACGAATTCGTCCTGCGCAAGATTACCGACAGCCAGAACGCCTATCTTTCCCTGGCCACCGCCTTCGCCGATTCCCAGGACAGTCAGCTGCGTGCTGAAGGTGCGCAGGCCGTCGCTGACGGTGCACTGGCGATCCAGGTCACCCTGGCTTGCTCGGCGGTCGCCGTGCTGGCCGCGATCCTGCTGGGGTATTTGATGGTACGTTCCATCGTCAAGCCGCTCAACGAGGCCGTCCGCGTGGCCGAGAACGTCGCTGCCGGTGACCTGACCACGCGCATCGAACCGCATTCCAAAGATGAGACGGGCCAGCTGATGGCGGCCCTGCGCAAGATGAACGACAACCTGGTCGACATCGTCTCCGGTGTGCGTCGCAGTACCGACTCGATTGCCACCGCCTCGGGAGAAATCGCCAGCGGCAACATGGAC
>NZ_DBIC01000055.1:0-62629 GCF_002296545.1 Herbaspirillum sp. UBA812
CGCGCGCGCAAAGGCCGGCGAGACCAGGCGCGGATTGGCCTGGCCATCTTCCGGACACAGCGAGCCGCCGACCGCCGCGCCGCCCAGCCAGGGACATTGCTGGCGCAGGCGTTCGCCGCTGATGAGTTCGATCCCCAGGCCATAGGGGCGGCTCAGTTCGGCATAGGCGATCAGCGATTGCAGGTCGGCGTCGCTGCGGGCCAGCTTGAAGTGGCCGCTGCGTTCGTATTCGCCGGTGGTGCCGATCAGGGACTGCAGATCACCCCAGATTTCATGCGCGCGTTGCGACAGCGGCAGCTGCACTTCGGGCCGGCCCTGGCGGCGCACGCCGCCATAGTTGATGCCGCTGGAACGCGCACCGCACAGGTCGCGCTCCAGGACGGTCACGCGGCGTCCGGCTTTGGCCAGCACCAGTGCAGCCGAGGTGCCGACGATGCCGCCGCCGATGATGAGGACTTCGGTGTTGAGGCTCTTCATGAGGCATCCTCCTGCGCATGCAGCGCGATCACGCGCGCCGAGACCGGCTCGGGTGCCGGTACATGCATGCCCAATGGAATCGGCTTGATCGGTGCCTGGCCGCGCAGCCGTCCGACTTCCTGCACCGGCAGGCTTGCAGCATGCGCCAGGATTTCGGCGGCCGCCGCACCACACATGCGACCCTGGCACCGGCCCATTCCAACGCGGGTGAGGGCCTTGAGCCGGTTCATTTCCGCCGCGCCTTTCTCGCGCACGGCGGCACGCAATTCACCAACGCGGATATTCTCGCAGCGGCAGATCACCAGATCGTCCGGCGCGGTGGCAGCCCAGCGTTCAGGGAAGGGGAAAGCGCGCTCCAGTCCGAGTCGGAAAGCGCCGATGCGCGCCAGCGCCGCTTCGATCTGCTCCACACGGGCCGCATCGACGGCGATGCCGCGATCCTGCAGCAAGGCCAGCGCAGCGCGTTCACCGGCCAGCTCGGCGGCATCGGCCCCCATGATGCCGGCACCGTCACCAGCAAGGTAGACGCCCGGCACGCTGCTGCGGGTGCTCTTGTCGCGCACCGGCAGGTGCGCGCGCTGCAGGCCGTCGAACTGGAAGCGGCAACCCAGCAGATCAGCCAATTGCGTTTCAGAACGCAGTGCATAACCGAAGCCGACGGCATCGCATTCAATGCGCTGCTCGGGACCGGGCTTGCCACTCGCGCTTGCCAGGTTCTCGCGACGCCAGACCAGCGCCTGCACACGTGCATCGCCTTCCACGCGCAGCACCCGCGCGTGCGAATGCACCGGCACGCCATGCAGCTTGAGCCAGGCGAGGTAGTAAATGCCCTTGGCCAGCAAGGCCGGCTGGCCCAGCATGGCGGGCAGTGCGGCGATGCGGTCGGCCAGGCTGCTGCTGTCGAGCACCGCCGCCACCCGCGCACCGGCCTTGGCATATTGATAGGCCACCAGATAGAGCAGCGGACCATTGCCGGCCAACACCACCGAGCGTCCGATGGCGCAGCCCTGGAACTTGAGCGCGACCTGCGAGCCGCCCAGCGTATAGACGCCCGGCGTGGTCCAGCCGGGGAAAGGCAGCACGCGATCAGTCGCACCGGTGGCCACGATGATGTCTTCCCAGGCCAGGGTGGAAGCGGATTGCGCGCCGCCATCCATGAGGTCCAGCAAACCCGGCTGGGCATTCCAGACCAAGGTGTTGGGGCGATAGTCGATGGCCTCGCGCAGCGCATGGAAGGTGCTGTGCACCGATTGCGCGCGACTGGCTTCGAAACCATAGAGCGTCTTGCGGCTGCGCAGGAAACCACGCGGCGGCTGGCGATAGATCTGGCCGCCGGCCTGCGCGGCTTCATCGATGACGATGGGCCGCACGCCATGGGCCAGCAGCGTCTGGGCCGCACGCACACCGGCCGGACCGGCACCGACGATGACGGGAGCTGCGCGTGTCATGCGTGTTCCTCCTGGCCGCTGCGCAACTGCATGCCGGCACGGATGAAAGTGGAGCAGGCGCGCAGGCGCTCGCCGCTGTCGGTGGCGATCCAGCAATCCTGGCACGCGCCCATCATGCAAAAGCCGGCACGCGGCTGGCCGCTGAATTCATTGCGGCGCAGGCTGCAGGTATTGGTCAGCACGGCGGTCAGCACCGTGTCGCCTTCCAGCGCCGTGGCCGGGCGGCCGTCCAGCGTGAAGCTGACCGCAGCGCGATCGCCTTCGGCCAGCCGCACCAGCTGGGCCGGTGCAGGAGCAGAGCTTGGATTCATGAACGCCCCACCAGCACGCGGTCCAGGCCATAGACCCGATCCAGGATGATCATGGCCACCGCCGTGATGCCCACCATCAGCGCCGAGACGGCCGCCATCATCGGATCGATGGATTCGGTGGCATACATGTACATGCGCACCGGCAGCGTCACCGTCGAGGGCGAGGTCACGAAGATGGACATGGTGACTTCATCGAAGCTGTTGATGAAGGCCAGCAGCCAGCCCCCGGTGATGCCCGGCAGGATCATCGGCAGCGTGATGCGCAGGAACACCGTGGAGCGCGTGGCCCCCAGCGACAGCGCGGCCTGCTCGGCGCTGCGGTCGAAGCCGATCAGCGCGGCCATGATCAGGCGCATCGTATAAGGCGTCACCACCAGCGAGTGCGCCAGCACCAGCCAGCCGAAACTGCCGGCGCCGCCCACCACCGAGAACAGGCGCAGCAACGCCACGCCCAGCACCAGGTGCGGAATGATCAGCGGCGACAGGAACAGGCCCTGCAAGACGCCGGACCAGCGATGCGGATAACGCACCAGCGCCATGGCCGCCGGAATGGCCAGCGCCGTGGAGATGGTAGCCGCTGCCAGCGCCAGCCAGAGGCTGTTCCAGAAGGAGCTCACGAAATCAGGAAACTCAAACACCGCCTTGAACCAGCGCAGCGAGAATTCCGGCCCGTTCATGGTCAGGGTGTTTTCGGGGGTGAAGGCGATCACGCACACCACCAGGATCGGGGCCAGCGTGAAGAGGATCACCAGCGCATTGAAGCACAATGCAATCGGTCCGTTCTTGTTCATGGTTCAGCCCAGCGCTTTCTTGTAGCGGCGTTCGATCATGCGGTTCCAGCCCAGCATGATGACCAGGTTGGCCACCAGCAGCAGCAGCGCGATGGCAGCGCCCAGCGGCCAGTTCAGTTCGTGCAGGTATTCGTCATAGATGATGGTGGCCATCATCTTCAGGCGGCGTCCGCCCAGCAAACCCGGAATGGCAAAGGAGCTGGCCGAGAGGCCGAAGACGATCAGGCTGCCCGAGAGAATGCCTGGCATGATCTGCGGCAGCACGATACGGCGCAGCACCGTGATGGGCGAAGCGCCCAGCGACAGCGCCGCGTTGGCCACGCCACCGTCGAGCTTCTGCAGCGAGGTCCACACCGGGATCACCATGAAGGGCAGCATCACGTGCACCAGCGCAATGACGATGGCCGTTTCGGTATAGAGCAGCTTGACCTTGGCAAAGCCCAGCGCCACCAGCGTGCCGTTGATGAGGCCTTCGGGACCGAGCAGCATGCTCCAGCCGAAGGCGCGCACCACCACCGAGATCATCAGCGGGGCCAGCACCACCAGCAGCATGATGGAGCGCCAGGGCTTGCGCATGCGGTTGAGGATCCAGGCTTCGGGCGCACCCACCACGATGCAGATCAGCGTGACCAGGCCCGAGATCCACAGCGTGCGCCAGAAGATGCCGTAGTAATACGGATCGGTCAGCACCGCTGCGTAATGCTCCAGCGTGAAGGTGCCGGCCTTGGGGCCGGTCTCGGCATCATAGGCGTTGAAGGACAGCACGAAGGTCAGTACCAGCGGCACCAGCAGCATCACCGTACACAGCAGGATGGCCGGGGCCGACATCAGCCAGGGCAGGCTGCGCTGGCCGGGGGCCTTGTCGCTGGCGGCGGCACTCACCACGGGCGGTGCCACGGAAGTCGTGCCGGCCGCGCTCATGCTGCCACCCCTTCATCACTGCGGGCGGTGGAGACCAGGCGCAGGCTGTAGTCACTCCACGCCAGGCCGACGGCAGCCCCCTGCTCCAGTGCTTCGGCACCGTCGTTGGCCGAGAGGACCGAGAGCAGGCCCAGCGGGGTCTCCACTTCATACATCCATTGGCTGCCGAGGAAGAAGCGGCGCACCACTTCGCCATTGCAGCGGCCCTGGCCGGGCGCGGTACAGCGGATCTTTTCCGGACGCAGGCCCAGCACCACGCGGCCGCCGCCGCGCAGGCCGGTGTCGGTGCTTTCCAGCGACAGCATCATGCCACCTACCGCGATGTCGGCACGTTCACCTGCGGCACCGACCACCTGGCCTTCGAGCAGGTTGGCCTTGCCCACGAAGGTGGAGATGAAGCGGTTGGCCGGATGTTCATACACGTTCAGGGGGCGGCCGACCTGGGTGATGTGGCCGGCTTCCATCACCACCACGCGGTCACTGATGGACATGGCTTCGCTCTGGTCGTGCGTGACCATGATGGTGGTGGTGCCGACCTTGCGCTGGATGTCGCGCAGTTCGAATTGCATCTCTTCGCGCAGTTTTGCGTCGAGGTTGGACAGCGGCTCATCGAGCAGCAGCACCGGCGGGGCGATCACCAGCGCGCGCGCCAGGGCCACGCGCTGGCGCTGGCCGCCGGAGAGTTCGCGCGGATAGCGCGCACCGTGTTTTTCCAGATGCACCAGCGACAGGGCCTGCGCCACGCGGTCGCGCTTTTCGGCGGCACCGCACTTGCGCATCTCCAGCCCGAAGGCCACGTTCTGCTCCACTGTCATGTGCGGGAACAGTGCATAGGTCTGGAACACGATGCCCAGGCCGCGCGTATTGGGCTTGGCATGCGTGATGTCGCGGCCATCGAGTTCGATGCGGCCGCCGCTGACGGCCTCGAAGCCCGCGATCATCTGCAGGGTGGTGGTCTTGCCGCAGCCCGAAGGACCGAGCAGGGAGATGAACTCGCCCTTTTCCACCGTGAGGTTGAACCCCGATACCGCCTGGGTATCGCCATAGAACTTACTGACATTGGTCAGCGTGAGAAATGACATTGCAAGCTCCCTGTCGCAAGGTTCGGGCGCTGCACGGCTGGCGGGCTTGTCGGCCGGCGGGCGCTCCGATGCATACTTTCAATTGCGCAACCCCATCGCTGAAGCGATGTGAGCGGCGCGTCTCCTGTTTCGTTATTGATGCAATTTCGGTGCCAATTCTGCTATCGTATTTCGACAGTCGGGAAATTTTTTATATTTATTCCATTCAATGAAATGCATCGGCGAGCGAACCGCCGCCGATTCCACCCAGCAGACAAAGCCCCCTCATGAGCGAGCACAACGACGAGGCCACGGCCGCCAGCGCCCCCGCCTCCCTGCCGGTCAACGGCATCCAGCGCACCTTTGCGGTGTTGCGTGCGCTGGCCGATGCACCACCGCAAGGCATGCGTGTGACGCAAGTGGCCAAGGCCATCGGCCTGACCCAGGGCACCACGCACCGGCTGCTGCAATCGCTGGCCGGGGAAGGCGTGGTGGAACAGGATGAGCGCAGCAAGCTGTATCGCCTGGGCATGGACCTGTTCGCCCTGGCCGCACGCGCCGGCAATGCGTCGGATGTGCGCAGCCTGTGCCGCCCGGCGCTGCTGCGGCTGTGCGGCAGTCTCGGCGATACGGTCTTCCTGCTGCTGCGCTCGCGCTTTGATGCGGTGTGCGTGGATCGCGTCGATGGCCCCTTCCCGATCCGCGCCTTCACCGGCGACATCGGCGGACGCGTTGCATTGGGCGTGGGCCAGGGCGCGCTGGCCATCCTCGCCTTCCTGCCGGAAGAAGAACGCGAGGAAGTGATCCGCTACAACGTGCCGCGCCTGCGCGAATTCGGGGTCTATGACGAGGTCTACCTGCGCACGGAAATCGAGCGTGTGCGCGAGACCGGTTATGCGGCGCGCCAGGCCGGCCTGCTCGATGGCATGGCCGGGCTGGGTGTGCCGCTCTTCGATGCCGGCGGCAACATCGTCGGTGCCTTGAGCGTAGGCACGCTGACCTCGCGCCTGACCGAGGAGCGCCTGCCGACGGTGGTGCAGATGCTGCAGCGGGAAGCCGCCGTCCTGTCGCGCCGGATCAATCCCTTCGACCCGGCCTTGCGCCGGCCCATGCACCAGGCCAATCCCGTGGAGCCACAAGCATGACCACCCCTGCTCTTGCCCCCGTGCTGCTGATCAAGTCAGGCGGTGCTGCCGCGCTGGCCGAGTGGCGCGCCAGCTTTCATGAATTCGCACCCGAACTGGGCCTCGACGTGCGCGCCTGGGATGATCCGGAAGTCGATCCGGCGCGCGTGCAGTTCGTGCTGGTGTGGCAGCCCGAGCCGGGGCGGCTGGCGCAGTTTCCCAACCTGAAGGCCATCATCAGTGCGGCTGCCGGCGTCGATCACATCCTTGCAGACCCGCACCTGCCGGAGCTGCCCATCGTGCGCATGGTCACCCCTGAGACGCAGCAGCGCATGGCCGAATTCACGCTCATGAGCAGCCTGATGCTGTTGAAGGACATGCCGCGCATCATCGCCCAGCAGGCGCGCGCCGAATGGCGCGAATTCTCCACGCCCCGCACGGCGCGCGAAACCCGCGTGGGCGTGCTGGGACTGGGTGCGCTGGGCCTGTCGGCGGCGCGCATGCATGCGGCAGTCGGCTTCGAGACGGCCGGCTGGGCGCGCTCGCCGCGCAGCGAGAAGGGGCTGGCCTGCTTTGCCGGGCCCGATACATTGCCGGACTTCCTGGCCCGCACCGATATCCTGATCTGCCTCTTGCCCGAGACCACCGATACCCGCCACCTCATCAATGCCGATCTCTTGCGCCAGTTGCCGCGCGGTGCCGCGGTCATCAACGTCGGCCGCGGCAGCCACATGTGCCTGCCGGATCTGCTGGCCGCGCTCGACAGCGGGCACGTCTCCGGGGCCGTGCTGGACGTGTTCGATGAAGAACCGCTGCCGGCCGAGGCTGCCGTCTGGCGCCATCCGCGCGTGCTGGTCACGCCCCATGCAGCGGCCACGCCCTCGCGCCGCGAACGCGCCAGGCAGGCGGCGGTGGCCATTGCCGCCATGCTGGGCGGCCTGCCGCCGCCGCATCTCTACGACCGCAGCAAGGGTTACTGAAGGGCAAGTCCGGGCGCAGCCGCCACACCGCGCCGCCGCCCGGCTTGCGGGATACGCCCCCATCGTCTAGACTTTGGCGCTCGCTGGCCGCCCTGGCTTGCCTGTCATGATGACAAGCGAACAGGCCCGCCGACTCCCTCCCATGCGTGAGGGCAACCCACTGACGGCAACGTTTGGATACCGTACCCATATGGGTGCAAGCTCTTGCACTCCTCATTCTCATTCTGCTCTCGGCCTTCTTTTCCATGACCGAGACGGCGCTGATGGCCGCCAACCGCCATCGCCTGCGGCATTTGGCCAAACAGGGCAACCGGGCCGCCATCACCATCCTGTGGCTGCTGGATCGCACTGAACGGCTGCTCTCGCTGATCCTCATCGCCAATACCGTCATCAATGCGCTGGCCACGGCCCTGGTGACGGCGCTGGCCATTGCCGCCTTCGGCAACCACCAGCGCGTGATCACGGCGGCCACCGCCTTCGTGGCGGCGCTCTTGATCATCTTTGCCGAGATCGTGCCCAAGGTGATTGGTGCCACCCATCCCGAACGCATTGCGCTCTTTACCAGCTTCATCCTCAAGCCGCTGATGCGGGTGGCCAAGCCGCTGGTGTGGTTCGTCAACATTTTCGTTTCTGCCATCCTCAAGGTCTTGCGCATCAAGACCGGATCGCGCGCGGCCGAGCAGCGCATTTCGCCCGAAGAGCTGCGCTCCATCGTGCTCGAAGGCGGCAGTTTCATTCCGCAGAAGCACAAGAGCATCCTGCTGAACCTGTTCGACCTGGAAAAGATTTCGGTGGAAGACGTCATGACCCCGCGCGCCCAGGTCGAGGCCCTGAACCTGGCCGCCCCGGTGGAGGAGATCCTGCACCAGCTGGCCACCTGCTATCACAACAAGCTGCCGGTGTTCGAGGGCGAGATCAATCACATCGTCGGCATCCTGCATGTGCGCAAGACGGTCTCGCTGTTCCGCCAGGAAGACGACATCACCCACGACGACATCCGCGCCCTGCTCTCGGCACCGTATTACGTGCCGGTGGAGACCGATGTCTTCACCCAGCTGCAGTACTTCCAGGAAAACCATGAACGCCTGGGCATCGTGGTCGATGAATACGGCGAAGTGCAGGGACTGGTGACGCTGGAGGACATCATCGAAGAGATGATCGGCGAATTCACGACCTCCTCGCCCGGCTCCTCCGGCGAAGGTTTCGGCTGGGACAAGGACGGCACCTGCCTGCTTGAAGGCAGCACCACCCTGCGCGACATCAACAAGCGCCTGGGCCTGAAGCTGCCGCTGGATGGCCCCAAGACCATCAACGGCCTGCTGCTGGAAACCCTGCAGGACATTCCCGAAGCCAGCGTGGCCGTCAAGATCGATGGCTGCGTGATCGAGATCGTGCAGGTACAGAACCAGGCCATCCGCATGGTCAAACTCATCGCCTTGCCTGCGAAAGTGAAGGCACAGGACTGAACCTGCGCCGGGCCTTGCAGGCCGGCATCGAACTCCACCGATTTTGTCCCGCGCAAACGGCCGGCCCGCTTTTCGGGCGGCCGCCGCGCGTGGGAGACTTGCCCTCCCCTGTGCGTTGCCCTGCGGCAGCGCCCCTGCGCGCGAGGTCTCCCATGCTGCACACTCCCGACACGGCCGTGGCCGATGATGATGTTCCCGTGGTGCGCCTGCTGCACAAGCTGCTGGCCGATGCGGTCGGCATGGGCGCTTCCGACCTGCATTTCGAGCCCTTTGAACATCTCTTCCGCGTGCGCTTGCGGCTGGATGGCGTGCTGCACGAGCTGGCGCAGCCGCCGCTGAGCTTGCGCGACAAGCTGGCCACGCGCCTGAAGATCCTGGCGCGGCTGGATATCGCCGAAAAGCGCCTGCCCCAGGATGGCAAGATGCGCCTCACGCTGGGCGCGCGCACGGTGGATTTCCGCGTCTCGACGCTGCCCACGCAGTTCGGTGAAAAGATCGTGCTGCGCATTCTCGATACCGCGCAGGCGGCGCTGTCGATCAGCGACCTCGGCTATGAACCGGCCCAGCAGGAAGCGCTGCTGCAAGCCATCAGCAAGCCGCACGGGCTGGTCCTGATGACCGGGCCGACCGGCTCCGGCAAGACGGTCTCGCTGTATGCCTGTCTGCAGCGCCTGAACCAGCCGGGGGTGAACATCGCCACCGCCGAGGACCCAGTGGAAATCAACCTGCCCGGCATCAACCAGGTCAGCATCAACGAACGCGCCGGACTGGACTTCGCCCTGGCGCTGCGCGCCTTCCTGCGCCAGGATCCGGATGTGCTGATGGTAGGCGAGATCCGCGACCTGGAGACCGCCGACATCGCCGTCAAGGCTTCGCAGACCGGGCATCTGGTGCTCTCCACCCTCCACACCAATGACGCCCCGGCCACGCTCACGCGGCTGCTCAACATGGGCGTGCCGGCCTACAACATTGCGGCATCGGTCAGCCTGATCGTGGCCCAGCGGCTGGTGCGCAAGCTGTGCCGCTGCCGCCGTCCGGCCGGTGGTACGCCGGCCACCTTCGTGCCGCACGGCTGCCCGGCCTGCAACCAGACCGGCTTTCGCGGGCGCACCGGCATTTATCAGGTGATGCCGGTCAGCGCGGCCATGCAGTCGCTGATCCTGGCCCAGGCCGGTACATTGGAACTGGGCCGGCAGGCGCAAGCGGAGGGCATCATCGACCTGCGGCGGGCGGGACTGCTGAAGGTCTTGCGCGGTGAAACCAGCGTGGGAGAAATCCTTGCCTGTACCTGATCGCACGACATCGGCGTCCCAATTCAGCTGGGAAGGGCTGGACCGCCACAATCGTCCGCAACGCGGTGTGGTGCAAGCCAGCGATGAAGCGCAGGCACGCGCCCGACTGCGCCAGCAGGGGATGCGCGTGGCGCGGCTGCGGCGCGCGGAGCGTGCGGCCGACCTCGACAATGGCCAGGCCCCTGCGGCAAACCCGGCCACAGCGAGGACGCGTGGGCGCATCAGCGCCAAACAGATCGCCCTCTTCACCCGCCAATTGGCCACCATGCTGCGGGCAGGATTGCCGCTGCTGCAGTCGCTGGATGTGGCCATTCGCGGCGCCGGCCAGAGCGCACTGGCCGCGCTGCTGGCCGACGTGCGCCAGGCCGTGGCGCGCGGCGAGAGCCTGCATGCGGCGCTGGCGCGCCATCCGCGCCAGTTTGATGCGCTCTTCTGCAACTTGGTGCGCGCAGCCGAAGAAGCGGGGATGCTCGACGTCATGCTGGAGCGCATCGCCCTCTATCGCGAAAAATCCCTGGCCTTGCGCGGCAAGGTGCGCGCGGCCTTGGCCTATCCCTGCGCGGTGGTGCTGGTGGCCATCATCGTGACGGTGGTCATCATGCTGTGGGTGGTGCCGGCTTTCGAGCAGATGTTCCAGCAGTTCGGGGCCGAGTTGCCGCTGCCCACGCGCATTGTGATGGCCACGGCGCGTCTGCTCGGACAGCATGGTCCCTGGCTGCTGCTGGGCACGCTGATGACGGGCGTACTCGCGACCCTGGCGTGGCGGCGCTATCTTCCGCTGCGACTGGCGGCGCAGCGCCTGAGCCTGTCCTTGCCGCTGTTCGGCAAGCTGTTGCGGCAAGCGGCGCTGGCACGCTGGAGCCGCACCTTCGGCACCCTCTTCGGTGCCGGCATCGCCCTCGTGGAAGCGCTGGAAACGGTCTCCGGCGCAGCCGGCAACGTGGTCTATGCCGACGCCTCGCTGGCCGTGCGCGACGCCGTGCGCAATGGCGCCTCGCTGCATGCGGCCATGCAGGCCACGGGCGTCTTCCCCGACCTGGCAGTGCAGATGACGGCCGTGGGCGAAGAGGCCGGCGCCCTCGACGCCATGCTGGGCAGGATCGCCGATCTCAACGAACGCGAAGTGGATGAAGCCGTCACCGCCCTCACCAGCCTGATGGAACCCGTTATCATGGCGGTGCTGGGCGTGGTGATCGGCGGCCTGGTGGTGGCGATGTACCTGCCGGTGTTCCGCATGGGTGCAGTGGTATAAGCCGGCACGCCTGTCTTCCCCTTCTTTGACGACCAAACCAGTTGAACCCGACGATGTCTTTCCTGGATGCCCTGGCCTTCCCCGGCAACGCTGCACTCGCCGGCGCGGCGGCGCTGCTGGGCCTGCTGGTCGGCAGCTTTCTCAATGTGGTGATCCATCGCGTGCCGCTGATGATGCTGCGCGAGACCGCCAACTTCGTTGCCCAGGAACGCGGCGAAGCGCTGCCGCATGCCGACCGCTACAACCTCTGGCTGCCGGCCTCCGCCTGCCCGCATTGCGCCGCGCCGCTGGCGCTGCATCACAAGATTCCGGTATTGAGCTGGCTGCTGCTGCGCGGACGCTGCGCCTTCTGCGACCACCCCATCAGCGCGCGCTATCCGCTGGTGGAACTGCTGACCGCACTGCTGTTCGCCCTGCTGGCATGGCGCTTCGGCCTGGGCCTGCACGGCGCGGCGCTGATGATGTGCGCGTCCTTCCTGATTGCGCTGGCGGTGATCGATGCCCGCACCATGCTGCTGCCTGACGACCTCACCCTGCCCTTGATGTGGCTGGGCCTGCTGGTCAACGTGGTGCATCGCCTGGTGCCGCTGCAGGATGCCGTATTGGGCGCGATGGCCGGCTATGGCGTCCTGTGGCTGATCTACTGGATCTTCAAGCTGGCCAGCGGCAAGGAGGGCCTGGGCTATGGCGACTTCAAACTCATGGCCGCGCTCGGGGCCTGGCTGGGCTGGCAAGCCCTGCCGTTGGTCTTGCTGCTGGCCTCGGCGCTGGGCGCGGTGCTGGGCCTGGCGCTGATGGGCTTGGGCCGCCACCAGCGCGGCCAGGCCATTGCCTTCGGCCCCTGCCTGGCCGCCGCCGGCATGCTGACCCTGCTGATGGGCCACGGCTGGCTCACGCAACTTCTCTACGACTTCTGAACCCATGACCTCATTGACTGAACGCTTCACCATCGGCCTGACCGGCGGCATCGGCAGCGGCAAGACCACGGTGGCCAACCTGTTTGGCGAACT
The DNA here is from genome assembly GCF_002296545.1 of Herbaspirillum sp. UBA812. NCBI lineage: Bacteria > Pseudomonadati > Pseudomonadota > Betaproteobacteria > Burkholderiales > Oxalobacteraceae > Herbaspirillum > Herbaspirillum sp. UBA812. The sequence continues at coordinate 12,134 of NZ_DBIC01000055.1, forward strand.
CGGCGCATCGCTGGTCGATACCGACGCCATCGCCCATGCCCTGACCGCACCGCAGGGCCTGGCCATCGATCCCATCCGCGATTATTTCGGCGCCGAATTCATCGATGCGAACGGTGCCATGGACCGCACCCGCATGCGCCAGCACGTGTTCGGCAACCCGACGGCGCGCCATGCGCTGGAAGCCATCCTGCATCCGCTGATCCGCAGCGAAACCGTGCGCGAGGCCGAGGATGCCACCGGTCCCTATGTCATTTTCGTGGTGCCGCTGCTGGTGGAGTCCGGCACCTGGGTTGGCCGTGCCAGCCGCATCCTGGTGGTGGATTGCCCGGAAGAAGTGCAGATCGCGCGCGTCATGCAGCGCAACGGCCTGCAGCGCGAGGAAGTGGAAGCCATCATGGCCGCGCAGGCCAGCCGGCAGGCGCGGCTGGCGGTGGCGCAGGACGTCATCGACAACGGCGGCAGCAATGCCGACCTGCCGCATCAGGTACGCGAGCTGCATGCGCGCTACCTGGCGCTGGCAGGCGGGCACTGAGCGATGGTGCAGGTTGCGCGGCTGCAGCAATGCACGCGGGCAGCCTGGCAAATGCGATGCGCTCCTGCAGCTTCATTTGATGCCGACTGCATTTGTAATTTTCTTCTGCATGGGTCAGAATCACAGACATTGCACATGTTGACGAGGTTATTGCACCCACGCGGCCTGTCAGCGGCCTAACAAGTCCGGTTCAACCAATAAAGGGATCATGCTTTGATCGTCTACGAATACCCTTTCAATGAGCGTATTCGCACGCTGTTGCGACTGGAAGATCTCTACGAGAAATTCGTCTTCTTCCTGCACCAGGAAAGCCCGCATCAGCATCACATCGCCCTTGCCACCATTTTTGAAATGCTGGAGGTCGCCGGACGCGCCGACCTCAAGTCCGACCTGCTGCAAGAGCTCGAACGGCAAAAGCAGATCCTCCTGGCCTACCAGTCCAATCCCAATGTCGAGCCCGAGATGCTCAATGCCATCCTGGCCGAAGTCGACCAGGCCAGCAGCGCCCTCTCGGCCGCCCAGGGCAAGACCGGCCAGAACATCCGCGACAATGAATGGCTCATGAGCATTCGCGGCCGCACCATCATCCCGGGCGGCGCCTGCGAATTCGACCTGCCGGCCTATTACGCCTGGCAACAGCATCCCTTCGAGCGCCGTTTCCAGGACATCTCCAACTGGTTCGCCCCGCTGATCCCGCTGTTCGATGCCATCGCCATCGTCATGCGATTGCTGCGCGAATCCGGACATGCAGTAAAAATCAACGCCGAAGGCGGCAGTTACCAGCAGATGCTGCAAGGCAAGGTCTACCAGATGCTACGCCTGTCGCTGGACATCAACCTCGGCGCCATCCCCGAGATCTCGGCCAACAAATACATGCTGTGGGTGCGTTTCACCCAGCAGGATGGCGACGAGAAGCCGCGCTCCTTCGAGGGCGAAGTGCCCTTCGAACTGGCGCTGTGCGGCTTTTGATCCGTAATCTGAATTGAATGAAGTGAAGTAAAACGTATGGCCACGATCGTAGACTGCCCGACCTGCGGCACCAAGGTGGAATGGAGCGAGAAGAACAAGTACCGCCCTTTCTGTTCCGAACGCTGCAAGCAAATCGACCTGGGAGCCTGGGCCGAAGAAAAGTACACCATCCCCGCAGTGAACCTGCCGCTGGAAGACGAAGGGGACAAGCCCGTGCAGTGATGACGGGCTTTTCCTTCATTTCATCTTAAAACCACCCATCTTCAGGCTTTGTCGCCATATCGCAGCTGATCCAGCCACTGCAGCAGCGGGATGGTGGCTGGCAGCAGCGGCTCGACGCCCACGCTGCCCTGCCAGGCAAATGCCTGGCCTTCCAGGCTCTGCGGCTCGCCGCGCCACTGGCGGCTGATGTAGAAATGCAGGCGTACATGGGCATGCGGATAGACGTGCTCGACGCCGCACCAGGGCTCGCCGTCCAGCACCTCGATCCCCAGTTCTTCCTTGAATTCCCGCTGCAACGCCGCGAAGATGCTTTCGCCCGGCTCCACCTTGCCGCCGGGGAATTCCCAGTACCCCGCATAGGGCTTGCCATCCGGACGCTGGCCCAGCAGCACGTCGCCGTTGGGCTGCATCAGGATGCCCACGGCTACATCGATGGGCTTGGCCACCGGCTTGGAATCGCCGCTCATCAGCCTTGCGCCTTGCCGGCGTAGTCGCGCGCGAACTGCCAGGCCACGCGGCCCGAGCGCGAGCTGCGCTGCAGCGCCCAGCGCAGGGCATCGGCGCGGGCTTCAGCGATCTGTGCGTCATTGCAGCCGAAGTGGCGCAGCCAGTGCGCCACGATGTCCAGAAAATCGTCCTGCTTGAAGGGGTAGAAGGTCACCCACAGGCCAAAGCGCTCGGAGAGCGAAATCTTTTCTTCCACCGTTTCGCCGGGGTGCAGGTCGCCATCCTCGGTGTGGGTGTAGGTGTTGTTGTCGGAGAGGCGCTCCGGCATCAGGTGGCGGCGGTTGGAGGTGGCGTAAATCAGCACGTTGTCGGACTGCGCGGCGATGCTGCCGTCCAGGGCCACCTTCAGGGCCTTGTAGCCGCCCTCGCCTTCCTCGAAGGAAAGATCGTCGCAGAAGACGATGAAGCGTTCCGGACGGGCCGCCACCAGTTCGACGATGTCCTGCAGGTCGTGCAGGTCATCCTTGTCCACTTCGATCAGGCGCAGGCCACGGTCGGCGTACTGGTTCAGGCAAGCCTTGATGAGCGAAGACTTGCCGGTGCCGCGTGCACCCGTCAGCAGCACGTTGTTGGCCGGGCGGCCTTCGACGAACTGGCGGGTGTTCTGGTCGATCTGTTCCTTTTGCGGGCCGATGTTATGCAGGTCCGACAGGCCGATCTTGGAGATCTGCCCCACCGCCTGCAGGTAACCGGGACGCTGGGCGGTCGCACCGCGCCAGCGGAAGGCGACGGCGGCGTTCCAGTCGGGCTCACGGGCGGCGGCGTTGGGGAGGATGGCTTCGACGCGCGCCAGCAAGGCTTCGGCACGCTGCAGGAATTGGTCTAGCTGGGTCATGGTGATCGCAAATCGGGATGAACGGGGCGGGAATGCACGCGCCATTGTGGCGCAAGGCGCTGGCGGCCGGTGTGAATAAAATTGATCCGAGGGCGCGGGCATTCATGTTGCCGCCGCCATCCCGGGCGCGCCACCGGCCCGGGGATGGGTGGGCCGATGGCGGCGAAACGCCGCGAGGTGAAGAAAACCGCTCAGGAACGGTAGTCGGCGTTGATCGAGACGTAGTCGTGCGACAGGTCGCAGGTCCAGATGGAAGCTTTGGCCGTGCCGCGCGCCAGCTTCACGCGCACCACGATCTCGGCCTTCTTCATGACACGCTGGCCATCTTCTTCGCGGTAATCCGGGTTGCGGCCGCCATCTTTGGCGACCCACACATCGTCCAGCCACAGGTTGATCTTCGACACATCCAGGTCGTCGATGCCGGCATAGCCGATGGCGGCCAGGATACGGCCCAGGTTCGGATCGGAGGCGAAGAAGGCGGTCTTGACCAGCGGTGAATGGCCGATGGAGTAGGCGATCTGGCGGCACTCCTCGATGCTCTTGCCGTCTTCCACGGCCACTTCGATGAACTTGGTCGCGCCTTCGCCATCGCGCACGATCTGGTGCGCCAGATGCTGCGACAGGTCGGTGACGGCTGCGGCCAGTTGCTTGTACTCGTCGCTGTCGGCACTGGTGATCTCCAGTTCGCCGGCACCGGTGGCCATCAGGATGAAGGAATCGTTGGTCGAGGTATCGCCATCGATGGTGATGCAGTTGAAGGAGTGATCAGCGGCGTCCTTGACCAGCTGGTTCAGCAGTGCCTGCGGCAGCTTGGCGTCGAAGGCCAGGAAACCCAGCATGGTGGCCATGTTGGGCTTGATCATGCCGGCGCCCTTGCTGATGCCGGTCATCACCACTTGCTTGCCGCCGATGGTCAGGGTGCGCGAAGCAGCCTTGGGCTGGGTGTCGGTGGTCATGATGGACTCGGCCGCGTTGAACCAGTTGTCGGCCTTCAGGTTGCCGATCGCTTGCGGCAGGCCGGCGATGATGCGATCAGCCGGCAGCGGCTCCAGGATCACGCCGGTGGAGAACGGCAGGATCTGCTGCGGCTCCACGCCCATCTGCTGGGCCAATGCAGCACAGACCGACTTGGCGCGCTGCAGGCCTTCTTCACCGGTGCCGGCGTTGGCGTTGCCGGTGTTGATCACCAAGGCGCGGATGGGCTTGCCGGCGCTCAACTGCGCCAGGTTGGCCTGGCAGATCTGCACCGGGGCGGCGCAAAAGCGGTTCTTGGTGAACACGCCCGCCACAGTCGCGGTCTCGGCCAGCTTCATGACCAGCACGTCCTTGCGATTGGCCTTGCGCACACCCGCTTCGGCATGGCCGAGTTCGATGCCGGCGACGGCTTTCAGGTCAGAAGGAACGGGAATCGGGGAATTGACGGCCATGGCGAGCTTTCAGCGTAAAAATCGGAACGCGTATTTTAAACACTTTCCGTCACCGGCTGATGACGCAGGAACTCGCTTTCGATGATCTCGGCGCTCATCCTGGCCCATTGCGCATACTGGCCGTGGCCCGGATGGAAGCGATCAATTGCCATCTCATGCGGCAGCGCCCATTGCATGGAGCAGTAGCGCAAGGCGGCCTCGGCATCGATCCAGTCGCGCAGGGCGCGGTCCAGCTTGCGCGCATAGCGGCCCAGATACCAGCGCAGTGGCTGCGGTGCCACCGGCAGCAGGTGCATGGGCGGCAAGCCCGAGAAGACGATGTGCTCCACCCCGGCCTGCGCCATCAGGCGTTCGCACAGCAGGCGCAGGTTGGCCACGTAGCGTTGCGGGCTCATCTGCGAGGTCACGTCGTTCACGCCCAGCGCCACCACCAGGACCGTAGCCGGACCGATCTCATGGCGCGTCAGCAGGTCCAGCGCTTCAAGCGAATTGACGCCGCTCTGCGCCACCAGCTGCCAGGCCACCGGATGCCCGGTGCGCGCGGCCAGCTGGCGAGCCAGCGGCTGGGCCAGGGCTTGCTCCTGATGCTCCACCCCGACCCCGGCGGCCGAGGAGTCGCCCACCACCAGCACGCGCAGCGGCTCGGCCACCAGCCGGGGCTGCATGGGGGGAAACTCCATGCCGCTGCGCGGCCCGGCCGCTTCCGGCAGGCGCAGCGCGGTCTGGCGCAGGCGTTTGGCTTGCGTCAGCAAAAGGGGCCCCAGCAGCAGTTTTCCCAGGATCAGCATGGGCGACCCATCACGGCAGCAGGTTCTTGACCACCACCAGCCAGGGGCGCGCCGCAATTGGCTGGGCGCGGCCCTGCTCATCTACCGGGATCAGGGATTCGGAGACCGAATTGAAGACATTGCCCCCGATCACGCCGGCCCAGCCATCATCGGCATGCACCTCCACCACCAGGTCGCAATGGCCGGCCAGGCCGGGGCGGATCTCGTCGATGGAGGTGATGTTGTTGTTGCCGCGCGGAGCGCAGATCAGGTCCCCGGGCGCAATCGGCTCGCTCTCGGCGGGACGCAACACGAATTGCGGCGAGGGGCGCGACTGGCGGTCCTTGAGGAAGCTCAGGTAATTGAAATGGGTTTCGTTGGGCGCGAAATCCTGCGGCGGCACATTGGTGCTCACCATCAGCCAGGAAATGAAGGCCGCCGACCAGGCTTGCTGGCAATCCGCACCGGTCAGGTTCTTGCCGACCGCGTGCCAGTACTCGGCCACCCGCTGCACGGCCTCGCCCTCGTCTTCCAGCAAGCCCAGGCGCGGGGCGCTGAAGGGCTCATGGCGCATGTCGATCTGCTGGTTGCCAAAGAAATCCCACTCGGCCTTGGCCGCCTCCACCAGCGCCGCCCGCGTGGGGGGAGCGGTGCTGATGGCCACGGCGGGCACGCCGGTATTGGTCACCGGGATGGAGGGCGTGACGGGCGCGTAGCCAGGGTTGCCGCTGTCGCGCCACTGCGGCAGCGGCGAGGAAGCGCAGCCGGCCAGCAGGACGGCGATGGCGGTGGCAGTGAAGCTGAGACGGGAAGCACGAAACATCTTGGCGAGCGACATCTTCTTGTTCTCCTGGGCGGCAGGCGTGGGCTGCCGGAGCGTTCATCATAAAGGGAGCCAGGCCAATTTTGCAGAAGCCTTCACCTGCAGGATGTAAAAAAGGCCGCCCACCCGCTTGGGTGGACAGCCTCTTCACATCTGGCCGGAATGCGGCCGAACCGGGGAACCTCTGGTTCAGGCCAGCTTGCCGTGGCACTGCTTGTACTTCTTGCCGCTGCCGCAAGGGCAGGGATCGTTGCGGCCGACCTTCGGGTATTCCGATCCGTCGTCTTCGCCATCGGCCTGGGCGGTCGGTGCCAGCAGTTCTTCCGGTGCGGCTTCGGGATCGAAGTCGGCGTGCTGGTAGTTGACGTTGATGGGCGAGCCACCGGACATGCTTTCCTCGGCCGCTTCGATTTCCTCGCGGCTCTGGATGCGCACGGTCATGACGACCTTGATGACTTCGTTCTTGATCAGGTCCAGCATCTGGGCGAACAGTTCGAAGGCCTCGCGCTTGTATTCCTGCTTCGGGTTCTTCTGCGCATAGCCGCGCAGGTGGATACCCTGGCGCAGGTGATCCAGTGCGGCCAGGTGTTCGCGCCAGTGGTTGTCGATGCTCTGGAGCATGACGCTGCGCTCGAAACCGGCGAAGGCATCCACGCCCACCACGGCGACCTTGGCTTCGTAGGTGTCCTTGGCGGCCGTCAGCAGGCGCTCCAGCAGCTCGTCTTCGGCCAGGTCGGGCTCGGCCTTGAGCATGGCTTCCAGGTCGATGTCGAGCTGCCATTCGTTCTTCAGCACGGCTTGCAGGCCGGGGATGTCCCACTGCTCTTCCATCGACTCGGCCGGCACGTATTCGCGGAACAGGTCGGTGAAGACGCCCTCGCGCAGGGAGGCGATCATCTCGGCCATCTCGGCCGACTCCAGCAACTCGTTACGCTGCTGGTAGATGACCTTGCGCTGGTCGTTGGCGACGTCGTCGTATTCCAGCAATTGCTTGCGGATGTCGAAGTTGCGGGCTTCCACCTTGCGCTGGGCCGACTCGATGGAGCGGCTCACGATGCCGGCTTCGATCGGTTCGCCTTCGGGCATCTTGAGGCGGTCCATGATGGCTCGCACGCGGTCGCCGGCGAAGATGCGCAGCAGCGCATCATCCAGCGACAGGTAGAAGCGCGAGGAACCCGGATCGCCCTGGCGGCCGGAACGGCCACGCAGCTGGTTATCCACGCGGCGCGATTCGTGACGTTCGGTGCCGATGATGTGCAGGCCGCCGGCATTGACCACGTGGTCGTGCAGGGACTGCCATTCATCGCGCAATTGCTGCGACTTGGCAGCCTTGTCGGCATCGGTCAGGGACTCGTCGGCTTCGATCAGCTGGATCTGCTTGCCCACGTTGCCGCCCAGCACGATGTCGGTACCACGGCCGGCCATGTTGGTAGCGATGGTGATCATCTTGGGACGGCCGGCCTGCGCCACGATCTCCGCTTCACGCGCGTGCTGCTTGGCGTTCAGGACATTGTGCGGCAGCTTGGACTTGGTCAGGATGCCCGAGAGCAGTTCCGAGTTCTCGATCGAGGTGGTGCCCACCAGCACGGGCTGGCCGCGCTCGTAGCAGTCCTGGATGTCCTTGACCATGGCCATGTACTTCTCTTGCGCGGTCTTGTAGACCTGGTCCTGGCGGTCCTTGCGGGCATTGGGACGGTTGGGCGGGATCACCACGGTTTCCAGGTGATAGATTTCCTGGAATTCGTAGGCTTCGGTGTCAGCCGTACCGGTCATGCCGGACAGCTTGGCATACATGCGGAAGTAGTTCTGGAAGGTGATCGAGGCCAGGGTCTGGTTCTCGTTCTGGATCTTCACGCCTTCCTTGGCTTCGACGGCCTGGTGCAGGCCATCGGACCAGCGGCGGCCGGTCATCAGGCGGCCGGTGAATTCGTCGACGATCACCACTTCGCCGTTCTGCACCACGTAATGCTGGTCGCGGTGATACAGGGTATGCGCGCGCAGGGCGGCGTACAGGTGGTGGATCAGGGTGATGTTGGCGGCATCATAGAGCGATGCGCCCTCGGGCAGCAGGCCCATCTGGGTCAGGATTTCCTCGGCCTTGTCGTGACCGGCTTCGGTCAGCAGGACCTGGTGGCTCTTCTCGTCCTTGGTGTAGTCACCGGGGACTTCGATCTTGCCCTTGCCGTCCGGGGTCTCTTCGCCGATCTGCAGGGTCAGCAGTGGCGGCACCGCGTTCATCTTGTGATACAGCTCGGTGTGGTTCTCGGCCTGGCCGGAGATGATCAGCGGGGTGCGCGCTTCGTCGATCAGGATCGAGTCCACTTCGTCGACGATGGCGAAGTTCAGGGCGCGCTGCACGCGGTCATCGGCATCGAAGACCATGTTGTCGCGCAGGTAGTCGAAACCGAATTCGTTGTTGGTACCGTAGGTGATGTCGGCGGCGTAGGCTTCCTGCTTGACGTCGTGTTCCATCTGCGACAGGTTCACGCCGGTGGTCAGGCCCAGCCAGCTGTAGAGGCGGCCCATGTCTTCGCAGTCGCGCTGTGCCAGGTAGTCGTTGACGGTCACCACGTGCACGCCCTTGCCGCCGAGCGCATTGAGGTAGGCCGGCAGGGTTGCCATCAGGGTCTTGCCTTCACCGGTGCGCATTTCGGCGATCTTGCCGAAGTGCAGCGCCATGCCGCCGATGAGCTGCACGTCGAAGTGGCGCATCTTGAGCACGCGGCGGGACGCTTCGCGGCAGACGGCGAAGGCTTCCGGCAGGATCGCATCCAGCGTTTCGCCGCCGGCGATGCGTTGCTTGAATTCGGGCGTCTTGGCTTGCAGTTCGGCGTCGCTCAGCTTCTCGACCGAGGGCTCCAGCGCGTTAATCTGGCGGACGATTTTTTGATATTGTTTGAGCAGTCGCTGGTTACGGCTGCCGAAAATCTTGGTCAGGAATGACATGCTTGGATTCTATAAAAGCGCCGATGAACGATCCGGCAGAGTGACGTTGGGCTCCCGGCGGCAGGATTCCAGCCGACAACGCCCGAAAATAAACCATGGATTCTAGCACGCAGGCCGAGGGCATTGGCTCGCCAGCCCGTCTTCATGCCGCCTGCGCGCCGCATTCGCTTTAGATCGGGCGTGTTTGCAAGGTTTCAATGGGGGATGGGGATTTGGCAAAAATCTTCATGCCGGACTTGCCAGAGATGCAATGATGCGCCAGGAATGCGGCCTGCAGGCCACCCTCCCCGGCCGCAAACGCCCGTCCCACGGAGGCTGGCACCGGCCAGAACCTGCCCGAGCGGACTCAGCGGCCCGCGACGAAGACCGGCATCTGCTTGGGCTGGTTGCCGCCGGTGGCACCGAGCGCCAGGAACTTGCGCGGATCCTGGGCGATACCGCGTATGCGCACCTCGAAGTGCAGGTGCGCCCCGGTCGAACGCCCGGTCGAACCCACATCGGCCACGTGCTGGCCGCGCTTGACGATGTCGCCCACCTTCACGAACAGGCGCGAGGCGTGGGCATAGCGGGTGATGATGTTGTTGCCGTGGTCGATTTCCAGCATGTTGCCGAACTGATAATGATATTCCGAGGCGATCACCACCCCGGCGGCGGCAGCGACGATGCGGGTGCCGACCGGGGCCGGGAAGTCCAGGCCTTCATGGAAGGCGTTATGGCCGCTGAAGGGGTCCAGCCGCCAGCCGAAGCTTGAGGAGTTGTAGGCCACGTTGACCGGTTGATTGGTCGGCAGCAGGCGCGACTTGATCTTGTCGCCCATGAGGGTGGATTCCACCGCGTTGAGATAATCGGAACGATGGCCGGCATCCAGCGCCAGGTTGTCGAGCATGCGGCGCAGCTCGTCCATGCCGACATCCCGGCCGGAGCCGGCGATGCTGGAGACTTCAGCGCCGCCACGACCGGGCAGCTCCTTGAAATTGAATTCTTCCGGACGGATGCCGGCCAGGCCCTGCACGCGTTCGCCCAGCGCATCCAGGCGCATCATCTGGGCCTGCATCTCGCCGACCTTCACGGCCATCATGGCCAGGTTCTCTTTCAGGAATTTCTCATTGCGGCCATCTTCTTCCTGGCTCATGGAGACGGCGAGCTTGTGCAGCATGGGCGCGGCATCCGGGTCGCCAGCCTTGTTGAGCAGGAAATAGGTGATGGACAGTGAAGCGCCGGCGATCACGCTCACCAGCAGCAGCAACATCAGCAGGAGGTGCTTGGTGCCGAGCGTGACCGATCGGGCTTTGGTGAAACGGGGGTGCAACAGGATAATTTGCATCTTTGCTCCTTGGTCTCCGGCCGGTCAGACACCGGATGTGATAAGGTTTAAAGATGAAGTACGCATCTACGTTTACCCCTTATCGGCCTGCTCTCACAAGTGCTCAACGCATGGCGAAGAGCACGAAGGGAGCCGCGGATTTCTTGCGGTCGAATTCGACGATGGCGGCGCTGTTGCCCGCCCTGGCTCGCATGGGCACGCTGCAGCAGTCAGTGGCCGCGAACTTGCCGGCGATGTTTGCCGCGTGTCAGATCTTGCAGTTTGAAGCTGGCGTGCTGGTCATGAGCGCGCCCAATGCAGCGCTGGCGGCACGGTTGAAGCAGCAAACCCCGAGGCTGCAGGACCGCCTGCTGAAGGACGGATGGCAGGTTAATTCAATCCGAATCAAAGTGCAAGTTGGCCGGACGGCCCCCCCGCCAGCGCCAAAACGGGTGCTGGAACTGACTGAAAACGCGCTCACTTCCTTCGCCGAACTCAGCAGTACACTGGCCAGCGATCCGCGCAGCCAGGGCCTGAAGGAAGCCATCGACGCCATGATACGGCGCCGCGACCAGCGCAGATTAGCCAAGCAGGCAGGAGAAGACCCGCCATTTCTTCAGGGAAAATAGTCCGGAAATAGCCGGATCACGAGATTCTTCTAAAAAATTTACAAGATTTCTCTCGTCAGATCGCCAGCAAGCCATCGCCAGAAAAGCAAACGCCCCGGTCCAGGCCGGGGCGTTTTACATTGCGGCGTGCGCAGCCAGCGCCAGCGTCAGTTCAGCGCCCACTCCTGCTGGGCTTGCATCACATAGGTCTGCGGAGCCTGGTCGAGCTGGTCGAAGCTGACGATCTCATAGGCATCCGGCTGCGACAGCAATTCGCGCAGCAACAGGTTGTTCAAGCCATGGCCGGACTTGTGGGCATCGTAGCTGGCCAGCAGCGGATGGCCGATGATGTACAGGTCGCCGATGGCATCGAGGATCTTGTGGCGCACGAATTCGTTGTCGTAACGCAGGCCGTCGGCATTGAGGATGCGGTACTCATCCATGACGATGGCGTTCTCGAAGGAACCGCCACGGGCCAGGCCCATGCCGCGCAGGGTTTCCACGTCCTGCATGAAACCGAAGGTGCGCGCGCGGGCGATTTCCTTGACGTAGGAGTCGATGCCGAAATCGACCTCGGCCACCTGTCCGGTACCGTCCACGGCCGGGTGGTTGAATTCGATGAAGAACTTCAGGCGGAAGCCGTCATAGGGCTCCAGGCGCGCCCATTTTTCCTTGTCGCCCGTGCCTTCGCGCACTTCCACCGCCTTCTTGACGCGGATGAATTTCTTGGGCGCGTTCTGCTCCTGCAGGCCGGCCTGCTGCAGCAGGAAGACGAAGGACGAGGCCGAGCCATCCATGATGGGGATTTCTTCGGCGGTCAGGTCGATGATGAGATTGTCGATGCCGAGGCCGGCGCAGGCCGACAGCAGGTGTTCGACGGTGGAAACCTTGGCACCATCCTTGGTCAGGGTCGAGGCCATGCGGGTATCGCCCACGCCGGTAGCGATCATCGGCAGCTCGACCACGGGATCGAGATCCACGCGGCGGAACAGGATGCCGGTATCGGGTGCGGCCGGACGCAGGGTCAGCTCGACCTTGGTGCCGGAGTGCAGGCCGACGCCGGTGGTCTTGACCAGATTCTTGATTGTGCGCTGTTTCAACATCCGGTCATTATAGCCAAGATGCCCCTGCCCCGCCCCTTGCGGTAGGGCTTTGTTGCAAATCGTTCCTATCTGTAAAACAGGGGCCGGAGGCGCCCATTCATCGATCACAGCGATAAATTCGTTTCCCCAAGGAAAAACGGCATGCCGCAGCATGCCGTTTCTTTTTCGCCTGATGGCCGGGAAATCCCGGCATGCATCAGCCCAGCTGGCCCAGCAGGGTTTCCGCGTTGGAGACCTCGAACTTGCCCGGGGCTTCCAGGTTCAGCTGCTTGACCACGCCGTCTTCGACCAGCATGGAATAGCGCTGCGAGCGCACGCCCATGTTGCGTTCGGTCAGGTCGAATTCCATGCCCAAGGCCTTGGTGAAAATGGCGCTGCCATCACCCAGCATGCGCACGATGCCGGTGGCCTTCTGGTCACGGCCCCAGGCGCCCATGACGAAGGCGTCGTTGACCGAGATGCACCAGATCTCATCCACACCCTTGGCCTTGAACTGGTCAGCCAGGGCGATGTAGCCCGGCACGTGCTTGGCCGAACAGGTCGGGGTGAAGGCGCCCGGCAACGCGAACAGCGCGATCTTCTTGCCCTTGACCAGGTCCGACACCTTGAAGGCGTTGGGGCCCAGGCTGCAGCCTTCGGTCTCGGTCTCGATGAATTCGGTCAGGGTGCCTTCGGGCAGGCGGTCGCCGATCTTGATGGTCATGGTGTTTCCTCGTCTGGTTGTAGGACTGTGAATTAAGTGGTGAAACAGATGCATCTGCCGCGATTGATCGATTCAGCAGATGAGTTGCCGGCGCGCTGCGCACGAAAAAACGCCGCGCACGTGGCGCGGCGTTAGTATGCCTTGGAACCGGCCGGCCTGCTGTGAAGCCGCCGACCGACCCGAGCCAACGACGATCAGTCCGCCTGCTTGCGCAGGAAGGCCGGGATGTCGTAGGTTTCCATGCCGTTCTTTTCCAAGGCGCGCACGGTGTCGGAAGCCGACTCGCGACGCCACACGGCCGGGGCCTTCAGGCCACCGAAGGTAGCACCACCGGCTTGCGCGCCACCTTGCGGCATCACGCCACCGACGGCCATCATCGGCTCGTTGTGGGTGCCGGTGCGCATGACCGGAGTCTGCACCAGCTGCACGGCCTTGCGGGCACGGCCCAGGCCGGTGGCCACCACGGTCACGCGGATCTCGTCACCCATGCTGTCATCGTAGGCGATGCCCTGGGCGATCGAAGCGTCCGGTGCCGCGAAGGCGCGCACGGTAGCCATGACTTCCTTGATTTCCTTGCCCTTCAGGCCACGGCTGGCAGTGACGTTGACCAGCACGCCGCGCGCGCCGGACAGGTCGATGCCATCCAGCAGCGGCGAAGCCACTGCCTGCTCGGCGGCCACGCGGGCGCGGTCGACACCGGCGGCCGTCGCGGTACCCATCATGGCCTTGCCCTGCTCGCCCATGATGGTCTTGACGTCGTTGAAGTCGACGTTGATGTGGCCGGGCACGTTGATGATTTCGGCGATACCGGCCACCGCGTTGTTCAACACGTCATCGGCGTGGGACAGCCATTCGATCATGCTGTCGTCTTCGTAGATCTCTTCCAGCTTTTCGTTGAGGATGATGATCAGCGAATCGACGTGCTGGGTCAGCTCTTCCAGGCCGGCGTCGGCGATGTCCATGCACTTCTGGCCTTCGTAGGAGAAGGGCTTGGAGACCACGGCCACCGTCAGTGCGCCCAGCGACTTGGCCACTTGCGCCACCACCGGAGCGGCACCGGTGCCGGTACCGCCACCCATGCCGGCGGCGATGAAAACCATGTGCGCGCCGCGCAGGGAATCTTCGATGCGGGCGCGGGTTTCCTCGGCCAGGCGGCGGCCGACGTCGGGCTGCATGCCGGCGCCCAGACCGGTATCACCGATCTGGATGACGTTGTGCGCCTTCGATTGCTTCAGTGCCTGGGCATCCGTATTGGCGGCGATGAATTCGACGCCGGACACACCCTTGTTAATCATGTGCTGCACGGCATTGCCGCCAGCACCGCCCACGCCCACGACCTTGATGATCGTACCCAGCGTCGCATTGTCGACCATATCGATTTCCATGATGACTCCTTAAAATATATGTGTCCTGCAGCTGGCAGTTGATAGGCATCACGCGGTGTGACGACTAGCAACTGATCACTGCTGTCCGTATGTGTGCTTCCCTGTTGTTTCTTGTTGATGCTGATACCGATGCTGCCAATGATGCGATTAATGCGACTGATGCCTTGAACCTTGATACCGCTATTCTAAGAAAACACTGCTGCAAATTTGCTGCCGTTCTCATCAATTTTTTACTGCCAGAACCGTACAACCGAACCGCCAGCAACGACCAATGCTTTTACATCCTGATGCATTCACCACCGGCCGCTCGTGGCAGCCGATGAGAATCGATCAGAAATTGCCGAGGAACCATTCTTTCATGCGCTGCCAGACCGCCTTCACCGAGCCTTCCTGGCGCGTCACGATGTAGCCGCGCAGATACTGTTTCTTGGCTTCCTGCAGCAGGCCCAGCACGGTCGAGTAGCGCGGGCTGCGCACCACGTCGGCCAGCTGGCCGCTGTACTCGGGCGTACCCAGGCGCGCCGGTTTCAGGAAAATGTCTTCGGCCAGTTCGGTCATGCCCGGCATCATCGCCGAGCCACCGGTCAACACGATGCCGGAAGACAGCACCTCTTCATAACCCGACTCGCGCACCACCTGGTGCACCAGCGCGAACAGCTCTTCCACACGCGGCTCGATCACGGCCGCCAAGGCCTGGCGCGAGAGCGTACGCGGATTGCGGTCGCCCAGGCCGGGCACTTCCAGCGTCTCGGTAGGATCGGCCAGGATCTGCTTGGCCACGCCATAGCGCAGCTTGATTTCTTCGGCTTCCAGCGTGGGGGTGCGCAGGGCCATGGCGATGTCGTTGGTGATCTGGTCGCCGGCAATGGGGATGACCGCGGTATGGCGGATCGCACCTTCGGTGAAGACCGCCACGTCGGTGGTACCGCCACCGATGTCGACCAGCACCACGCCCAGCTCGCGCTCGTCGGTGGTCAGCACCGAATCGGCCGAGGCCATCGGCTGCAGGATCAGGTCCGAGACTTCCAGGCCGCAGCGGCGCACGCACTTGACGATGTTCTGCACGGCAGAGACCGCACCGGTGACGATGTGCACCTTCACTTCCAGGCGGATGCCGCTCATGCCGATGGGCTCGCGCACGTCTTCCTGGTTGTCGACGATGAATTCCTGCGGGACCGTGTGCAACAGCTGCTGGTCGGTCGGGATGTTGACCGCCTTGGCGGTCTCGATCACGCGCGAGACGTCGGCGGCGGTGACTTCCTTGTCCTTGATGGCGACCATGCCGCTGGAATTGAAGCTGCGGATGTGGCTGCCCGCAATGCCGGTATAGACATTGCGGATCTTGCAGTCGGCCATCAGCTCGGCTTCTTCCAGCGCGCGCTGGATGGATTCGACGGTGGCCTCGATGTTGACCACCACGCCTTTCTTGAGCCCCTTGGATTCGGACTGCCCCAGCCCGATCACTTCATGGCGGCCATCGGGCAGCACCTCGGCCACCACCGCCACCACTTTCGAGGTGCCGATGTCGAGACCGACGATCAGATTTTTTGCGTCTTTTGTCATAGCGTTCCGCTTATTTCTTTTTCCCGTTCATTGCCGCCAGCACCATTCCATCTGCCTTCAGGGCCATCCCGTTGGGATAGCGCAAGTCGACGCTTTCTATCTTGCCCTGCAATCTTTCCAGCAGCTGCGGATACACCGCCACCAGCCGCGCCACGCGTTCCTTCAACACCGCATCGCCCTGGTCACGGCCCAGCTCGACGGTCATGCCGTTGTCCAGCCGCACGGTCCAGGCGTAGCGGTTGGACAGCACCAGCGACTCCGGCTCCAGCTTGATGGGCGCGAACCACTGGCGAAACAGCGCCAGCCTCGCCACCACCTGCTTCTCGCTGCCGGGCGGGCCATCGAACTCCAGCAGGTCACCGTCGTCCTCGGCCTCGGCCAGGTTGGCGGTGAACACGTCACCCTTCTGCGAGAGCAGCTTGCCATCCTCGCCCCAGGTGCCCAGGGCCTTGTGTTCCTCGATCTTCACCACCAGCCGGTCCGGCCATTCACGCCGCACCATGGCCTTGCGCACCCAGGGCACGGCTTCGAAGGCCGCCCGCACCGCCGTCAGATCGGCGGTGAAGAAATTGCCATGGATGCGC
This sequence comes from Herbaspirillum sp. UBA812, assembly GCF_002296545.1. Classification (NCBI taxonomy): domain Bacteria; kingdom Pseudomonadati; phylum Pseudomonadota; class Betaproteobacteria; order Burkholderiales; family Oxalobacteraceae; genus Herbaspirillum; species Herbaspirillum sp. UBA812. The sequence continues at coordinate 28,411 of NZ_DBIC01000055.1, forward strand.
GGCACCGCGGCTGAGCGCACCGTCAACGCATTGACCTTCTCCAGCGGCATATCGCCGGAGGATTCGATGCGTATCGTGTGCAGCGTGAACATCGGCCGCTGCGCCACCCACCATAAACCTGATGCCACCAGGGCCAGCAGCACCAGCGCAATGAGCGCACTGCTGATGGCGTTGAGCATCTTGACGTCCTGCCACATCGACGCGTTCTTCCTTAAACCCGGGCCATCACGGCTGGCCCGCCTGCGGCGTCCAATCCTTCGAGGGCGTCATGTCCAGCGACGCCATCTGCAGGATCGTGCAGCACAGGTCTTCATAGCTCAGGCCCACGGCCTTGGCCGCCATCGGCACCAGGGAATGGCCGGTCATGCCCGGCGAGGTATTGATTTCCAGCAGGAAGGGCTCGCTCTTTCCATCGGCCTCGCGCAGCATGAAGTCCACACGGCTCCAGCCACGGCAACCGAGCGCATTGAACGCACGTACGGCCAGATCCTGCAAATGGCGAGTCAGTTCCTCGTCAAGGGGCGCCGGACACAAATATTTCGTGTCGTCGGTGAAATACTTGTTCTGGTAGTCGTAATTGCCCTCCGGTGCGCGGATCTCGATGACCGGCAGCGCGCGCGCCTCGCGGCCCGTGCCCAGCACCGGCACCGTCAGTTCGCGGCCACGGACGAACTCCTCGGCCAGCACCACGCTGTCGTAGCGCGCGCAGAGATCAAAGCCGGCCTGCATGTCCGAGTAACCGTTGACCTTGGCAATGCCGATGGTCGAACCTTCGTGCGGCGCCTTCAACATCAGCGGCAGGCCCAGCTCGTCGGGCACCACGCGCAGCTGCTCACGCGTGGTGGCCTTGGCATCCAGGCTCAGGAAGCGCGGCGTCGGCAGGCCGTGCGAGAGCCAGATGCGCTTGGTCATGATCTTGTCCATGGCGATGCTGGAGGCCATCACGCCGGGACCGGTATAGGGCAGGCCCATCTGTTCCAGCGCGCCCTGCAGCGTGCCGTCTTCGCCGTAGCGGCCATGCAGGGCGATGAAGACGCGGTCGAATTTCTCGGCCTGCAATTCACCCAGGCTGCGCTCGGCCGGGTCGAAGGGATGCGCATCCACACCCTTGCTGCGCAAGGCCTGCAGGACACCGTTGCCCGACATCATCGACACTTCGCGTTCGGCGGAGCGGCCGCCGAAAAGCACGCCGACACGGCCGAAGGCCTTGATCTGGTCCTGGCTGATCATGCGGCCCCCTGTTCGTTCTTGCCACCGGCTTGCGCCACCAGGCGGCCGGGTACGGCGGAAATCGATCCCGCGCCCATGGTCATGACCACATCGCCATCGCGCACCACGTTGCGGATGGTCTCGGGCATGTCGCCGATGTCATCCACGAAGACCGGCTCCACCTTGCCTGCCGCACGCAGCGCGTGCGCCAGCGAACGGCCGTCGGCGGCCACGATGGGCGCTTCACCGGCCGAATACACTTCGCCCAGCACCAGCACATCGGGCGAGGACAGGACCTTGACGAAATCCTCGAACAGGTCGCGCGTGCGGGTGTAGCGGTGCGGCTGGAAGGCCAGCACCAGGCGGCGACCCGGATAAGCGCCACGGGCGGCGGCGATGGTGGCGGCGGTCTCGACCGGGTGGTGGCCGTAATCGTCCACCAGCGTGAAATGACCGGCAGGATTGCCCTGTGCATCGGTGATCGGCACTTCCCCATAACGCGTGAAGCGACGGCCCACGCCGTTGAATTCGGTCAGTGCTTTCTGGGTGGCGGCATCGTCCACGTCCAGTTCGCGCGCAATCGCGATGGCGGCGCAAGCGTTCTGCACGTTGTGCATGCCGGGCTGGTTCAGGCTCACCTGCATGGGGGCGTAGCCGTCCTGGATCACGGTGAATTCCATCTTGCCGTCGACCGCCTTGGCATCGATGGCGCGCACATCGGCGTCTTCATGGAAACCATAGGTGAGGATGGGCTTGGAAACCATGGGCATGATTTCTCGCACGTGCGGGTCATCCAGGCAGAGCACGGCCACGCCGTAGAACGGCAGGCGCTGGGTGAACTCGACGAAGGCCTGCTTCAGGCGCGCGAAATCATGGTTGTAGGTTTCCATGTGATCGGCATCGATGTTGGTGATGACTTCGATCACGGGCGTGAGGTTGAGGAAGGACGCATCCGATTCATCGGCCTCGGCCACGATGAATTCACCGGTCCCCAGCTTGGCGTTGGCGCCGGCGCTGGTGAGGCGGCCGCCGATGACGAAGGTCGGGTCCAGCCCGCCCTGCGCCAGCACGCTCGCCACCAGGCTGGTGGTGGTGGTCTTGCCGTGCGTGCCGGCAATGGCGATGCCCTTCTTCAGGCGCATCAGTTCGCCCAGCATCACCGCACGCGGCACGATGGGGATGTGCTTCTTGCGCGCGGCCAGCACCTCCGGGTTGTCGCCCTTGACGGCGGTGGAGGTGACGATGGCGTCAGCGCCCTCGATGTTCTCGGCTGCATGGCCATAGCGGATGCTGGCACCCAGTTGTGCCAAGCGCTGGGTGGCGGCGTTGCTGCCCAGGTCCGAGCCGGAGACGCCGTAGCCCAGGTTGAGCAAAACTTCAGCAATGCCGCTCATGCCCGAGCCGCCGATGCCGACAAAATGGATGTTCTTGACGCGATGCTTCATGGTGTTACCAGTCCTTCCAGCACGCGCGCGATTGCCTCGTTGGCATCGCGCCGGCCTTGTTCGTACGCCGCCTGCGCCATGGCATGGCATGCAGCGCGGTCCAGTTTCTGCAGCAAACCGGCCAGGTGATCCGGCGTCAGTTCGCGTTGCGGCAGGTGAATCGCCGCCTTGTTCTGTGCCATCCATTTGGCATTGTCGATCTGGTGCGAGGTGGTCGACACCGCCAGCGGAACCAGCACGCTGGCCACGCCCGCTGCCGTCAGCTCGGAGACGGTGATCGCGCCGGCGCGGCAGATCACCAGATCGGCCTCGGCATAGCGGCGCGGCATGTCGTCGATGAAATCGACGACTTCGGCCTGCACGCCTGCCGCCTCATACGCTGAACGCAAGGCCGCGATGTGCTGCTTGCCCGATTGATGCGTCACCTGCGGACGCAACTCGGCGGGCAGTTTTGCCAGCGCCGCCGGCACGTTGTCGTTCAACACTTTGGCGCCCAGGCTGCCGCCCACCACCAGGATCTTCAGCGGGCCGCTGCGGCCGGCGTAGCGCTGGGCCGGTTGCGGCAGCGCGATGATTTCCTTGCGCACCGGATTGCCGGTGACCTCGGCCTTGCCTGCGGCCTTGCCGAAATCGGCAGGGAAGCCGAACAGCACCTTGGTGGCCATCGGCGTGAGGGTCTTGTTCGACAGCAGCAGGGCCGCATCCGCATTGACCAGCACCAGCGGCTTGCCGCGCAGGCGCGCCATCATGCCGCCCGGCACGGTGACGTAACCGCCCATGCCCAGCACCACATCGGGGCGACGGCGGCCGAGGATGGCATGGCAATGCAAGAAGCTTGCCGCCAGGCGCCACACGCCCTTGACCGTATGCATCAGGCCCTTGCCGCGCAGGCCGGCGAAGACAATGCTGTCCATCTCCACGCCATGGCGCGGCACCAGCTCGCGCTCCATGCCGTGCGTGGTGCCCAGCCAGCTCACCTGCCAGCCGCGCGCACGCATGGTGTCGGCAATGGCCAGGCCGGGGAAGATGTGGCCACCGGTACCGGCGGCCATGATGAGCAATTTGCGGGGCGCGTTCATAGACGGCCTCCGCGCATGAGCACCCGGTTTTCGTAATCGATGCGCAGCAGAATGGCCAGGCCCACGCAATTGAGTAGCACGCCCGAACCGCCATAGCTCATCAGCGGCAGCGTCAGGCCCTTGGTCGGCAGCAGGCCGAGGTTCACGCCCATGTTGATGAAGGCCTGCACGCCCAGCCAGATGCCGATGCCCTTGGCCACCAGGCCGGCAAAGGTCAGATCGAGCGCGATGGCCTGGCGGCCGATCTCGAAGGCATGCTTGCCCAGCCAGTAGAACAGCAGCACCACCACCAGCACGCCGGCGAAACCGAGTTCCTCGCCGATCACGGCGAGCAGGAAGTCGGTATGCGCTTCCGGCAGGTAGTGCAGTTTTTCCACGCTGCTGCCCAGGCCCACGCCGAACAGTTCGCCTCGGCCGAAGGCGATCAGCGAATGCGACAGCTGATAGGCCTTGCCCAGTGCGTTTTCCTCTTCCCACGGATTCAGGTAAGCGAAGATACGCTCGCGCCGCCACGGAGAAGTCACGATGACCAGCGAGAACACCCCGACCAGCGTGGCACCGATGCCGCCAAACCAGACGCCGTTGATGCCGCCCAGGAACAGGATGCCCATGGCGATGCAGACGATCACGCCGAAGGCACCGAGGTCGGGCTCCAGCAGCAGCAGCAAGCCCACCAGGCCGACGGCGGCGGCCATCGGGAAGAAGCCCTTGACCAGCTTGTGCATCACCGCCTGCTTGCGCACCGTGTAGTCGGCGGCGTACAGAACGATGAAGAGCTTCATCAGTTCGGAAGGCTGCAGGTTGATGATCTTCAGCGAGAGCCAGCGCTTGGCACCGTTCACACCCTTGCCCACGCCCGGGATGAGCACCATCAGCAGCAGGATCAGGGTGATCGCGAACAGATACGGCGCCCACTTCTGCCAGGTCTCCATGCGTACGCGGAAGGCCAGCGCGCCCGCGATGATGGAGAGCACGATGAAGATCGCCTGGCGGATCAGGAAGTGGTAATTCGAATAGGAGGCGTACTTGGGCGAATCGGGCAGTGCCACCGAGGCGGAGTAGACCATCACCATGCCGAACAGCATCAGCAGCAGCACCACCCAGATCAGCGGCTGGTCGTATTCCATCATGCGCGAACGCTGCTCGAAACCGATGCTGCCCGATGCGCTGCCACGGCCACTGCGGCCACCCTGGGCGCGGCCGGCGGCCGCCGGCGCGGCTTCTTTCAAGCCACCCAGCCAGCTGCGCACGGAAGACAGGCCCAGTTTCATGCCAGCACCTCACCGCGCGAGAGCGCCAGTTCACGCACCGCATCCACGAAGACTTCGGCGCGATGGGCGTAGTTGCGGAACATGTCCAGGCTGGCGCAAGCCGGCGAGAGCAGCACGATGTCGCCGGCGGTGGCGAGTTCTCCGGCCTTTTCCACGGCGGCTTCCAGGCTGGCGCAATCAATCAGCTCGACCCCGCTGTCGGCCAAGGCGGCACGCACTGCAGGACCATCGCGGCCGATCAGCAAGACTGCACGAGCATATTTCTGTACCGGCAGGTCCAGCGGCGAAAAGTCCTGGCCCTTGCCGTCGCCACCGGCGATCAGCACGATGCGATTGGGACGGCCGCCCAGCCCCAGGCCATTGAGCGCGGCCACCGTGGCACCGACATTGGTGCCCTTGCTGTCGTCGTAGTACTCCACATCCTGGATCACGCCGACCAGTTCGACGCGATGCGGCTCGCCGGTGTACTCGCGCAGGCCATGCAGCAGCGGTGCCATCGGCAGGTCGATGGCGCGGCACAGGGCCAGTGCGGCCAGCGCATTCATGGCGTTGTGGGCACCGCGAATGCGCAGGGCATCGGCGGGCATGAGGCGCTTGAGGGTCACCGGCGGCGGCAGCATGTCCTTCTGCTTGCGGCGGCGCTTGCCCTCCGGCACTTCGTCATCTTCATGCACGAAGGCATTGGCCAGCCACAGCATGCCGTTGTCGTTGACCAGGCCGAAGCTGTTGGGCGTGGACGGTTCGTCCAGGCCGAAGGTAGACAGCGGCGCGGCGGCGGAGCTCATCTCCATCACCAGTGCGTCATCGCGATTGAGTACGCGCACGGTATCCTGGCCGAAGATGCGGGCCTTGTCGGCGGCGTAGTGCTCCATGCTGCCATGCCAGTCCAGGTGGTCCTGGGTCAAATTCAGGACGGTGGCGGCGTGCGGCTGCAGGCTGTGCGTGGTGTGCAGCTGGAAGCTGGAAAGCTCCAGCACCCAGGCTTGCGGCATCGAGCCGCGATAGGTCGGCTCGGGCGGCGGCGGTGGCGGGACTTCCACCAGCGCATCTTCCTCGGCCTTGCGCGAGACTTCCATGAAATCGCCCAGGTTCATGGCCTCGCCAGTGGTCGCCGGGGCGTCGATCTCGGCTTGCGGGATGGCGTCGGAAGCGACGTCCAGCGTGGCCGCGACGGCGGACTCCGGCGCTTCATCCACGGCGGAGCTGGCTGCCTCGGCGTCATCGGGGGAGGCTTCGGTGGCGGAATGCGCGGTCTCGGGTGCCGGCTGCTGTGCAGTTTCCTGTCCTGTTTCCTGCCCTGTTTCCGGTACAGATTCCTGTACGGAAGCTGCTACAGAATCCTGTACGTTCTCCTGTCCTGCTTCCTGCTCTGCCACCGGCTGCTCTTCCGCCGTCGCCAGCAGATCCATCTGCGGCGCGGGTTCAGATTCCGATGCGGAGACCGGCGCGTCTGCTTGCGGCTGCGCCTGCAACACCGGCACCGCAATCGCAGCGGCCGCCTCGATGCTGGCGGCGGCACGGCGATGCTTCTCGGCTTCGGCCGCCTGCTGGGCATCCAGCACGGCCTGCTGCGCGGCCTGCGCTTCAGCTTCGGCGGCAGCCTGTTCGGCGGCGATCGCATCCTGCTCGGCCAGTTCGGCCAGGAACACCTTGTCCTTGATGACGGCTTCGCGCAGCACGTCCAGGGCGGCCGGGCTGATGTTGCCGGCGACCTGCACCGACAGGCCGGCGCGCTGGCACAGCAGGCCGGTCAGGCGGGTCACGGTAGTCTTGCCGTTGGTGCCGGTGATGGCCAGCACCTTGGGTTGATACAGGGTCTCTTCGCGCAAGGCGGCCAGCGCCTGCGCAAACAATTCGATCTCGCCCCACAGCGGCAGGCCGCGTTCGGCAATGGCCGGCATCAGCGGTGCCAGCTCGCCTTCGGGTGCCAGGCCGGGACTGACGGCGACGAAATCGATTCCATCAAGCAAGGACGGCGACAAGGGCTGGCCCAGCACGGCCTGCGCCTCGGGCGCGTCGGCGCGCAAGGCGGCCAGGCGCTCGGCCAGGGCCGCTTCGCCACGGGTATCGGCCACGCGCACGCCGGCGCCGCAGTAGACCAGCCACCGCGCCATTGCCAGGCCGGACTCGCCGAGTCCGAGCACCAGAACGTGTTTGCCCGAGTAATTCATCGTTGTTTCCAGACCCACTTCTTCACTTGTTTCTTGCCATGCAGGGACTGCCCTGCCAACCACAAAGGCAGCGCTTGCCATGCTTCACAAGGGCTGCCGTTTTTGTTCATATCGCCTGTTTACCGCAGCTTCAGCGTCGACAAACCGACCAGCACCAGCATCATGGTGATGATCCAGAAGCGCACCACCACCTGGGTTTCCTTCCAGCCCTTCTGCTCGTAGTGATGGTGCAGCGGTGCCATCAGCAGCACGCGGCGGCCGGTACCGAAACGCTTCTTGGTGTATTTGAAATAGGCCACCTGGATCATCACGGAGAGCGTTTCCACCACGAAGATGCCGCCCATGATGAAGAGCACGATTTCCTGACGAACGATGACCGCGATGGTGCCCAGCGCACCGCCCAGCGCCAGTGCGCCGACGTCGCCCATGAACACCTGCGCCGGGTAGGCGTTGTACCAGAGGAAGGCCAGTCCCGCGCCGCCCATGGCACCGCAGAAGATAAGCAGTTCGCCGGCCCCCGGGATGTGCGGGATGAACAGGTACTTGGCATAGGCCGCATTGCCGGTCAGGTAGGCGAACAGGCCCAGCGCTGCGCCCACCAGCACGGTCGGCATGATGGCCAGGCCGTCCAGGCCATCGGTCAGGTTGACCGCATTGCTGGTGCCGACGATGACGAAATAGGTCAGCGCGATGAAACCCCACACGCCCAGCGGATAGGTCACGGTCTTGAAGAAGGGCACGATCAGGTCGGCCTTGGGCGGCAGGTCCAGGCTGAAGCCGGAACGCACCCAGGCGACGAAGAGATCGAAGACCTTCATGTTGCTCACCTCGGATACCGAGAAGGCCAGGTAGAACGCGGCCACCAGGCCGATCAGCGATTGCCAGAAATATTTTTCGCGCGAGCGCATGCCTTCCGGATCGCGATAGACCACCTTGCGGTAGTCATCGACCCAGCCGATGGCGCCGAAACCGAGCGTGACGATCAGCACGATCCACACGAAACGGTTGGACAGGTCGGCCCACAGCAAGGTCGAAATGCCGATGCCGATCAGGATCAGCACGCCACCCATGGTCGGGGTGCCGGACTTGATGAGGTGGGTCTGCGGACCATCCTGGCGCACGGCCTGGCCAACCTTCATGCGGGTGAGCATGCGGATCACGGCGGGGCCGGCGATCATGCCGATCAGCAGGGCCGTGAGCGTGGCAAACACCGCGCGGAAGGTGATGAAGTTGAACAGGCGCAGAAAGCCGAAATCCTGTTGAAAATTCTGTGCGAGCCAGACCAGCATGCTAATGGGTCTCCTGTTGATGTTGCGTGAGGGATTCAACGTTGACCAGATGCTGTACAACTCGCTCCATCTTCATGAAGCGTGAACCTTTTACCAAAACGGTCGCGCCCTGCGGCGCGGCCTGTTCTACCGCCGCATTGAGTGCGGCGATGTCGTCGAAATGCATGGCCTGCGCTACGTTTTGTAGCGCGGGGCCATACGAAGTGACGGCGTGTTTCGTCAATTCGCCCAGTCCGAAGAAGAGCGGGATGCCACGGCTGCGGGCATAGGCACCGATCTCGGCATGGAACTGCGGACCCTGGTCGCCGACCTCGCCCATGTCGCCCAGTACCAGCGCGCGCGGGCCGGCGATGGACGCCAGCACGTCGATGGCGGCGCGCACGGAATCGGGATTGGCGTTGTAGGTGTCGTCGATCACCAGCGCACCGCTGCGGGCTTGCTTGCGCTGCAGGCGGCCGTTGACCGGGGCGAAGCTCTGCAGGCCGCGCACCACGGCGTCCACCGGGATGCCGGCACCCAGCGCGCAGGCGGCAGCCGCCAGCGCATTGCGTACGTTGTGCTCACCGACGGTAGCCAGTTCCACCTTGAACTGTGCGGGCGGCACGGCCAGCCCTTTCACCGTCACTTGCAGGGTGCTGCCGAAAGCGGTGGCCTGGTAGCTGGCGCTCACATCGGCTTGCGCATTCAGGCCGAAGGTCAGCACGCGGCGCGCACCGGCTTCTTCACGCCAGAGCGCAGTGAAATCGTCATCGGCCGGGAACACGGCCACGCCATCGGCGGGCAGGTGGCGGATCACGGCGCCGTTCTCGCGGGCTACCGCTTCCACGCTGGCCATGAATTCCTGATGCTCGCGCTGGGCATTGTTGACCAGGCCCAGCGTCGGCGCGGCGATGCGCGAGAGCACGGCGATTTCGCCCGGATGGTTCATGCCCATCTCGATGACGGCCGCCTGGTGTTGTGCGCGCAGGCGGAACAGGGTCAGCGGCACGCCGATCTCGTTGTTGAAATTGCCGCGCGTGCCCAGGTAGCCGTCTTCACCGAAGGCGGCCGCGAGGATGGCGGCAATCATTTCCTTGACGGTGGTCTTGCCGTTGCTGCCGGTGACGCCGATCACGGGAATCTGGCGCTGCACCCGCCAGCCATGGGCGATCTGGCCCAGCGCGGCGCGGGTGTCGGGCACCACGATGGCCGGTACGCTCAATCCCGGTGGCACGCGGTCGACCACCACGGCGGCAGCGCCCTGGGCCACTACCGCATCGAGGAAATCATGCGCATCGAAACGTTCGCCGCGCAGCGCGACGAAGACATTGCCGGGCTTGACCGCACGGCTGTCGGTGACCACGTCATTGAGTTCAAGCACGCCGGCCGGGGCATTGACCACGCCCGGCACGGTGTGCGCAGAGGCGGCTTCCTCGGCTGTGCGGATCCATTCCAGCAACTGGCGGAAATCGAATCGCATCATGCGCCCCCCATCATGGTCGAGCGCGCGGCGAGCGCCAGCGCGACATGGTCGGCATCGAGGAAGGGCAATTTCTTGCCGGCGATTTCCTGGTAGGGCTCGTGCCCCTTGCCGGCCAGCAGGACCACATCGGCCTTGGTGGCATGGCGGATCGCCCACAGGATGGCACCGGCGCGATCGGGCAACACGGTCGGTTCGACGCGGCTCATGCCGGCGCGGATCTGCTCGATGATGGCGTTGGGATCTTCGGTGCGCGGGTTGTCGCTGGTCAGCACGACCTGGTCAGCCTGCTCGGCGATCTGGCCCATCTGCGGGCGCTTGCCCGGATCGCGATCGCCACCGCAGCCGAACACGCACCACAGCTGGCCACCGCGCTGGGTAGCGACCTGGCGCAGGGTGGACAGGGTCTTGTCGAGGGCGTCGGGCGTATGCGCGTAATCGATCACGATCAGCGGTACATCGGGTCCGCCGAATTGCTGCATGCGGCCGGGCGCCGGGCTCAGCGCAGCGGCAGCTGCGACCACGGCATCCCAGGCCACGCCCTGGGTCAGCAGCACGCCCATGATGCCCAGCACGTTGCTGACATTGAAGCGTCCCACCAGCTGGGTCTTGACCTGGCCGCTGCCGAAAGGCGAATCGACATGGAAGGCAGTCCCGGTATGGCTGCTGCGCAATTGGCTGGCGCGCAAAGTCGGTACGCCGTGCGTGTCGCCGCCCTGCTCGTCGGCAATGGCGTAGCCGATCACCGGCAGCTTGCGCTCGGCCAGCAGCGGCAGCAGGCGCTGGCCCATGCCGTCGTCCAGGTTGACCACGGCGTGTTTCAGGCCGGGCCACTGGAACAGCTTGCGCTTGGCGTCTTCGTAGGTCTGCATGTCACCGTGGAAATCCAGGTGATCGCGGGTGAAATTGGTCAACAGGGCGACATCGACGTGCATGCCGTTCATGCGGCCCTGGGCCAGTCCGATGGAGGAAGCCTCGATGGCCAGCGCGCCCACGCGGGCCTGCGACAGCTTGAACAGGCTGCGTTGCAACAGCACGGCGTCCGGCGTGGTGTAGCCGGTAACGTCGAAGCCTTGCGGCTTGCCGTTGACGAATGACCCCACGCCCAGCGTGCCGATGACACCGGCGCTGCTGGCACCGGCCAGGCGCGACAGTGCCGTCCCCAGCCAGTAGGCGCAGGAGGTCTTGCCGTTGGTGCCGGTCACGGCCACCGTCAGCATGTGCTGGTCAGGCTGGCCATACCAGGCGGCGGCGATCTCGCCGGCACGCATCTTCAGGTCGGGCACGGCCAGGTGCGGCGCATCGATCTGCTCGGGCCAGCTGTAGCCATCGGCTTCATACAGCACGGCAGCGGCACCGCGCTCGACGGCATCGGCAATATAGGAACGGCCGTCGGCGTCGCCCACGTAGGCGAAGAACACGTCGCCCGCTGCCACGCGGCGGGAATCCGAGGTCAGTTGCGCAGACGGCGACGCCTGGCGCAGCCAGGCGAGGATCTCTTGAAGGCTCGGAACGCGCTGGGACATTACATGCTCTCCTCTAGCGGTTCTTTGGGAATGATGATGTTGGTCACGCTGGAATCAGGCGGTACGTTCAATGCGCGCAAGGCATTGGCGGCCACGTTGGCAAACACCGGGCCGGCCACCGGGCCGCCGTAGTGCTGGCCTTGCGGCTCGTCGATCATCACCGAGATGATCAGGCGCGGGTCCGACATCGGGGCGATGCCCGAGAAGGAGGCCACGTACTTGCGCACATACTTGCCGCCCTCGATCTTGTAGGCGGTACCGGTCTTGCCACCGACGCGATAGCCCGGCACCTGGGCCTGCGGGGCCGTGCCGCCAGGGGCGACCACGGTTTCCAGCATGCGGCGCATCTGCAGGGCGGTATCGGCCGAGATGACGCGCTGGCCAATGGGCGAATCGGTGACCTTGGTGAAGGACAGCGGAATGATGTCGCCATTGCGGGCGAAGATCAGGTAAGCGTGCGCCAGCTGGATCAGCGAGACCGAGATGCCGTGGCCGTAGCTCATGGTGGCCTGCTCGATCGGACGCCACGACTTGTAGGGACGCACGCGCCCGGCCACCGCACCCGGGAAGCCGAACTTGGGCTGCTGGCCGAACCCGACTGTGGTGAACATTTCCCACATCTCTTCCGGCGGCATGCCCAGCGCGATCTTGGCGGTACCGATGTTGGAAGACTTCTCGATGATCTGCGCCACCGTCAGCGGACCGTGGGCATGCGAGTCGCCGATGGTGGCGGTGCCGATGGTCATCTTGCCGGGTGCAGTCTGGAACACGGTCGAGGGCGTGACGCGATGGGTATCCAGCGCCAGGGCCACGGTGAAGGGCTTGAGCGTGGAGCCGGGTTCGAAGGTATCGGTCACGACGCGGTTGCGCAGCTGCGCGCCGGTCAGCACCGAACGGTCATTGGGGTTGTAGGTCGGCAGGTTGGCCAGGGCCAGCACCTCGCCGGTCTTGGCATCGACCACGATGATGCCGCCGGCCTTGGCCTTGAATTTCTCGACCGCTTCCTTCAGTTGGGTGAAGGCGATGTACTGGATCTTGCTGTCGATGGACAGGGTCAGGTCGCGGCCATCATGCGGTTCGCGGATGGATTCGATGTCTTCCACCACGCGGCCCAGGCGATCCTTGATGACGCGGCGGCTACCGGTCATGCCGGCCAGGGTCTTCTGCGCGGCCAGTTCCATGCCGTCCTGCCCGGCGTCTTCGATATTGGTGAAGCCGACCACGTGCGCCATCACCTCGCCTTCGGGATAGAAGCGCTTGTATTCCTTGCGGGTCTCGATGCCGGGGATGCCCAGCTTGACGATCTTGTCAGCGGTATCCTGTTCGACCTGACGCTTCAGGTAGACGAAGCTGCGGTCGGAATCGAGCTTCTTGCGCAGTTCGACATCGCTCATTTCCAGCAGCTTGGCCAGCTGCACCAGCTTGTCCTTGGGTGCGGCCTGCACGTCTTCCGGGATGGCCCAGATGGCCTTGACCGGCACCGACGAAGCCAGCACCTGGCCGTTGCGGTCGGTGATCTTGCCGCGCGTGGCCGGCAATTCGAGCGTGCGGGCGTAGCGTGACGCCCCCTGCTTCTGCAGGAAATCGGTGGACACGCCTTGCAGCCACAGCGCGCGCAATACCAGCGCCACGAAGGCGGCAAACAGCACGAACAGCACGAAGCGCGAACGCCAGGCCGGCAGCTTGACCTGCAGGATGGGATTGGAAGAAAACGCCACGCCCTTGGAAGCCGCCACACGGCCACCGGAGAGGTTGGTACGCGGAGGCATCTTGGTCATGGTGCCCCCACGGTCAGGTATTGGGTACGGGCGGAGGAGACCGGAACCATGCCCAGGTCACGGCGCGCCAGTTCCTCGATGCGGGCGTTCTTGCCCAGCGTCGATTGGTCCAGCTGCAGCTGCGCCCAGTCGACGTCGAGCTGGCGGGCCGCGCTCTGGGCGCGTTCCAGCTCGATGAACAGGCTGCGGGCCTTGTACTGGGCGCTCACGACCGACAGCGCGCAACCCACCAGCATGATGGTCAGCAGGATGCACAGACGCCCGGTCATGCAGGCGCCCCTTGGGTCGTGGTGGAGGAAACGGGCGTCACGCGCTCCAGGCCGCGCATGACCGCCGAGCGGGCACGCGGGTTGGCAGTGACTTCGTCTGTGCTGGGCATGACACGCGGCAGCAGGCGGGCCGGCGCTTGCGGCAGGTCCACGGCACGGATCGGCAGGCGACGGTCGGGCTGCGGCGCATGGGCTTTGGAGGCCATGAACTGCTTGACGATGCGATCTTCCAGCGAGTGAAAGCTGATCACGACCAATCTCCCGTGCTGCGCCATCTGGGCAAATGCCTTGTCCAGACCTACTTCGAGTTCTTCAAGCTCTTGATTGACGAAAATCCGTACAGCCTGAAATGTACGAGTGGCCGGGTCTTTGCCTTTCTCGCGGGTTTTGACGGCTTGTGCCACGAGCGCGGCAAGCTGTCGTGTGCTTGAAATTGGCTCGATTGCCCGGCCAGCAACAATCTTCTTTGCAATCTGAAGAGCAAACCGTTCTTCCCCATAATCTCGTATCACCTTTGCAATCTGCTGTTCATCTGCCGTTGCCAGCCATTCCGCTGCCGACACGCCACGGGTGGTATCCATGCGCATGTCCAGCGGGCCATCGAGGCGAAAACTGAAGCCGCGCGCGGCGTCATCCACCTGCGGCGACGAGATGCCCAAATCCATCAATACGCCGTCGACCTGCGCAATGCCGCGTGCGGCAAGCGCTTCATCCATGGTCGCGAAGCTGTCGTGCACGATCTCGAACCGGGCATCGTCAATCTTCTGCGCCGTGGCGATGGCCAACGGATCCTTGTCAAATGCGATCAGGCGCCCTTGCGGGCCCAGCCTGGACAGGATGGCGCGGCTATGACCGCCACGGCCGAAGGTTCCGTCCAGGTAAATGCCATTGGCGCGCTCGCCCGCAATGGCCAGCGCGTCCACGGCTTCTTCCAACAGCACGGTGCGGTGCTGCAGCTCGGGCACCGGTTGCAGATTCATCTTGTCCGGCCGTCAGAAGGAAAAGTTGCTCAACACATCCGGCATGCCACCTGCCACAGCCTCGGCTTCGCTTTCGGCCAGCTTGACGGCATCCCAGATTTCGAAATGACTACCCATGCCCAGCAACATCACATCGCGCTGCAGACCCACGGCCGCGCGCAGTTCGGGCGCGATCAGGATGCGGCCGGCGCTGTCGAGCTCCACGTCCTGGGCATTGCCCAGGAAGATGCGCTGCCAGGCACGGGCCGACATCGGCCAGTTGGCGATCTGCTCGCGATGCGTCTCCCAGGTCGGGCGCGGGAAAAACAGCAGGCAGCCATGCGGATGGCGCGTCACGGTGGCGCGTCCTTCGCACTGCACAATCAGGGCGTCACGATGCTTGGCCGGAATGGTCATCCGTCCTTTGGCATCGAGATTGAGTGCTGACGCGCCCTGGAACACTGTGTTTTTCCTTCGCCTGCGGCGAGTGAGATTGCTGATCGGGTGCCGTGTCCTGCCGGGCAAATGCAAATGACGCCACAAATGCCCCACAAAAAAACACTTTTTGACACTGCCGCCCACTTTAGTGGATGCACTATTGCAGGTCAAGCGGTATACGCAGCGAAAAACCGGGATTTTGCTAATAAAGTCAAAGACTTAGCGCACTTCCTTAAAACCGGCCATTCACAACATTTGTGAAGAAAATGAAGGACTTAGCATTTACATTGAAGGTGCAACCTGAGCTATACACATGTGTTTCGCGCCAGAATTGCGCAACGGCGCGGATTTGCGCCGGATGGAATAGCCGCTGTGCCCGATTTCGGGGCAGCGCCAGCGAGGAAATTGGAGGGAATCCGGCTGCGCCCGATTTGCGAGTGCGCGAGGCCAAGGGACATGGATTTTGCAGTGCAACTTAAGTTCAGCAGATGACCGGAAAAAGGGCAAAAAATATCCGGATTCGGGATGCCGTCACCCGGATCGTTTTCCATCCCGGTCACAACCACGAGGAAGGTGATACCGGGAGGGCGTACAGGAAGGAGGTCGGCGAATCAGCATCCGAGCCCGAATCTTCATCAAATTCTTCGTCAAATGAATGGCAGGAAGCGTTTTTGTTTTGACTTCCGCGGCGAGCACCTTTTACTATCCGTGTCTTTGGGAAGATCGATACGCAAGAACGCGGCCGGCATGGCCCGTTTGCGGGTGTTGAAAAGCACGTCGATTTTTTTCAATCCAAGCCGGTTCCGGCCAGGGCCTATCGGCTGAAAACGCAGATAGGGCTTGCGGATCCGGCTCATTCCAGTGCTAAAATCTGGGCACCTTAACAGTGAAAGGAATTTTAAAGTGAACAAATCTGAATTGGTTGACGTTATCGCCGCCGACACCGAGATCTCCAAGGCAGCAGCCCAGCGCGCGCTGGACTCCGTCATCGAGAACATCATCAAGGCCGTGACCAAGGGCGATACCGTGCAATTGGTTGGCTTCGGTTCCTTCTCGACCGGCAAGCGCGCTGCTCGCACCGGCCGTAACCCGCAAACCGGCGAAGAAATCAAGATCGCCGCTGCAACCACCGTGAAGTTCTCGGCTGGCAAGGCTTTCAAGGAAGCCGTGAACAAGAAGAAGAAATAATTTCACGCTTCGCGCATTTGAATGCCCTAAACCAGGTTCAGGGCATTCAAATCGAGGCCGATTCGACAGGATCGGCCGTCCCCTCCCCCCTCGCTTCACCCGCTTCAGCACTACGCTCCCCTGATGGTTCTTCGCTTGCACACTGGCCACAGTGAGTGCACTGTGTCTGGACGCACTCCTTGCACAGGCCCCGCCAGCACAGTTGCCACCCGGCCCGGCACGCACAGCAGGAGCGACCTCCATGAGCAGCAAGCTTCGTTTGCCAAGGCCACCTTCAGCGCCTAGAATTTTTTTGGCCTGACTTCTGCACACTGCTTCACTTCCGCTTGCCGTCCCGTCGTACACCATGAACAGCCGGCCCGTCCGGCTCACCCAAGGAGACCGTCGATGAATAGCCCTGCCCAGCGTCCGCCACTTCCCCCCTTCACCCGCGAGACCGCCGCCATGAAGGCGCGTGCCGCAGAAGATGCGTGGAACTCCTGCGATCCGCAACGCGTCTCGCTGGCCTATACCGAAGACAGCCGCTGGCGCAATCGTGCAGATTTCGTCCACGGACGAGTCGAGATCGTCGCCTTCCTCACCCGCAAATGGGCGCGCGAACTGGATTACCGCCTCATCAAGGAAGTCTGGGCGCACGAAGGCAACCGCATCGCCGTGCGCTTCGCCTATGAATGGCACGACGATTCGGGGAGCTGGTTCCGCTCCTATGGCAATGAGAACTGGGAATTCGACGAGCATGGCCTGATGCGCCTGCGCCATGCCTCCATCAATGACCTTCCGATCAAGGAAGCCGACCGCAAATTCCACTGGGACCGCTCAGGTCCGCGCCCGGCCGATCATCCGGGCCTGTCCGAACTGGGTCTGTAAGGCCGGACCGCTGGCCCGGCCGGAGAGTGCCTAAAGCCTCTCAGGCACCCAGGTCAGCCAGCGGATGATCCGCCTGCGGCCACGGATCAGCGAAGAAACCTTCCACCCATTGCGGCGTGGCAGCGGCCAGCGAAGCCGGATTCCATTGCGGTTTCTGGTCCTTCTCGATGATCAGTGCGCGGATGCCTTCGACGAAATCGGGGCGTGCCGCGCAATGCAGCGAGACCACGAATTCCAGCCGGAACACCTGCGCCAGCGACAGCGGACGCACCCGCTTCTGCAAGGCGTAGCCCAGCCACGCCGAACCGGGCGAACCGGCGCGCAAGGTCGCTTGCGCCTTGACGAGCCAGGCATCCTCGGTCTGCAGGGTGAGGATGCCGTCCACGATCTCGGGCAGCGTGGGCCGGCGGCACAGGGAGTCGATCAGATCGAAATGCGTGCGCAGGTTGGCGGCCGCGAAGACCGCCACCCCTTCTTGCGAGGACGAGGCCTGCGCGCTTGCCAGGACACGATCCAGCAATTCGGCATCATTGCCCTGCCCCCACGGCTGCATCAGCAGGGCATCGATCACCGAGGCCTTGGCGGCATGCGCCACGCGATAGTCAGCCAGTCCCGCGAAGAGCGCATCGTTGGCATTGAGGTTGGCACCGGTCAGCGCCAGGAAGATGCCCGTCTTGCCCGGCATGCGCGCCAGGAACCAGCTGCCGCCCACGTCCGGATAAAGCCCGATGGTGATTTCCGGCATGGCCAGGCGCGATTTTTCGGTGACCACGCGGTGGCTGCAACCGGCCATCAGGCCAATGCCGCCGCCCATGACGATGCCATGCCCCCAGCACAGGATGGGCTTGGCGAAGCTGTGGACAAGATAATCCAGACGATATTCGTGCTCGAAGAATTCGGCCGCGTAGGTATTGGCGCGGATGTCCTCGCGCGCGGGCGAAGCGTGATGCTCGCGCATGGAGCGATAGAGCTGCTGCAGGTCGCCCCCGGCACAGAAGGCTTTCTCGCCCTGCGCCTGCAGGATCACCATGGCCACGCCCGGATCGGCCTGCCACTGCTGCAGTTGCGGCGTAAGCAGCCGGACCATCTCCAGCGAGATGGCATGCAGCGTTTTTTCGGAAGCGAGGGTGGCGATGCCGATGCGACGGCCGTTGGCAGCCGTCAGTTCTTCGAATACCACGGGGGTGGCGGTTTGATTCATGGGTCTCCTGGGTCTCTGGCGAGCCCGCAGTGCCCACGGGCCGCAGTGTGTTTTATGTCAATGAATTCAATGAAGCAGGCCGGTAGGCCGGATTCTGTTACGGCGGGAAACCCGCTATGACAGCCATTCCTCTAGGCGACGGATCACTCCGCCGCTCAAGCTTTCTACCCGCACGCTCCGCGAGCCACATCAACGCGTGCCTATTTGAAATTGCTCCGGGTGGAGGTTACCGCGTTTCACCGTAACTGAATACGCTCGTCTCTGTGGCCCTGTTCCTCGCCTTATACCGGCTTGCGCCGGCTTTCAGCGGACGGCCGTTAACCGTCACCCTGCTCTGTGGAGTCCGGACCTTCCTCCCGCCACCTCCTTGCGAAGGCGGCCAGCGGCTGTCTGGCCTGCATCGGGCGCTATTGTAGCGCAGCATGGCCCGGCACCGGAGATCCTCCGTCGCAAAACGCTTTTGCGTGCGCGCAAAAGCTCATGCCAATTCGGCATGTGACACTCGTGCGGCTCTTCGGTAGTCTGCTGCTGATCCGCTGCAGGCCACGCGCCGCGCGGTTCTTGACTGACTTCAACGAAATTCCATGCATATCTGCGTAATGGGCGCCGGCGTGATCGGCGTGACCACTGCCTACCGTCTCCTGCAGGATGGCCATCAGGTCAGCCTCATCGATGCTCGCCAACAGCCCGGCGAGGGCACCAGCCAGGGCAATGGCGCCCAGCTCAGTTACTCCTACGTGGCGCCGCTGGCCGACCCCTCGGTCTGGACCAAGTGGGCTTACTACCTCTTCAGCAAGGATTCGCCGCTGACCATCCGGCCTACCGCCGATCCCGGCCAGTACCGCTGGCTGGTGGAATTCCTGCGCTGCTGCAATGCGCAGCGGGTGCGCCAGACCACCATCGACCTGCTGCAACTGGCTTTCTACAGCCGCGATCAGCTCACGCAATGGAACGCCGGCCTGCAGCTGTCATTCGACCATCAACGTTCCGGCAAGCTGGTGATGTTTACCGATGCCCAAGGACTGGAGGCTGCCGCTCAGCAGGTGCAATTCCAGTCGCAATATGGCTGCCAGCAGGAAGTTCTGGGCGCGGCGGAATGCATCCGCATCGAGCCGGCGCTGGGCCACTCGCAGCGCGACTGGGTCGGCGGCGTTTACACGCCGAGCGAAGAGGCGGGCGATTGTCCGCAGTTCTGTCGCGCGCTGGTGGCGTCCATGCAGGCCCATCCGAACTTCCGCTTCATCGGTGGTGCCCGCATCAGTGACGTGCGTCGTGAAGGCCGCGCGCTGCATGCGGTGCAGGCCGGTGGCGAATGGATTGCGGCGGATCGTTTCGTGCTGGCGCTGGGCGCCGAGAGCGTGGAGTTCGCCCGGTTGCTGGACTTGCGCCTGCCGCTCTATCCGCTCAAGGGCTACAGCATCACCGTGCCGCTGGAGGACGAAGCCAGCCGTACGGCAGCACCGCAAGTCTCCATCACCGACATCGCCAGGAAGATCGTCTATGCGCGCCTGGGCCAGCGCCTGCGCGTGGCCGGGCGCATCGAGCTGGTGGGACAGGATCGCAGCATCCCGCCGGCGGCCATCGAGGAACTGAAGAACGGCCTGCGCGAACTCTTCCCCGGCTGCGCGCTGGGCGAGGATGCCACGCTGTCGCCGTGGATGGGCTTCCGTCCGGCGACGCCGAGCGGCGTGCCGATCGTGGGGGCGTCGCCGGTGGAGAATCTTCATTTCAACATCGGCCAGGGTGCACTGGGCTGGACGCTGGCCTGCGGCAGCGCGGCGCTGGTCGCCGACCAGATCGCCGGCCGCCGCCGCGCCATCGACGACACGGCCTTCCAGTACCGCAGCTGAAGAAGTTTCATGCCAGGGTTCTGCATTCGGACTTAACATGGCCCCTGGCCTGCAATGGCGCGGGCCCATCCATGGGAGACGAACGATGCGGGAAAACCGGCTGCGCACCCTCTTCGCGCAACAGCAACTGGCCCTCTCGGGCTGGGTATCGATGGGCAATTCGCTGCTGGCCGAGGTGCTGGGCCACAGCGGCTACGATGCGGTGACGGTGGACTTGCAGCACGGTCCGTTCTCGATCGAATCGGCACTGCCGATGCTGCAGGCCATCTCCAGCACGCCTGCGGTGCCGCTGGTGCGCTGCTCCGAAAACAGCCTGGGAGAAATCAACAAGCTGCTCGACGCCGGTGCCTATGGCGTGATCTGCCCGCTGATCAACACGGCGGCGGATGCCGAGCGCTTCGTACGCGCCTGCCATTATTCACCGCGTGGCGGACGCAGCTATGGCCCGGCACGCGGCTTCCTGTATGGCGGAGCGGACTACTTCACCCACGCCAACGCCACCATCCTGACCCTGGCCATGATCGAGACCCGCGAAGGCTACGCCAACGCCGAAGCGATCCTGCAGACTCCGGACCTGGACGGCATCTTCATCGGCCCCAGCGACCTGGCCATCGAACTCGGCCTGGCGCCGGACGCCTACGATGATGCACGCCTCAACGAGGCCATCGATCATCTGCTGGCGCTGGCGCGCAAGCTGGGCAAATACGTGGGGATCTTCGCCGGCACCATGGAGATGGCGCAGCGCATGAAGGGCATTGGCATGGATCTGGTGGTGCCGGGGACTGACATTCAGCAGATCAAGGCGGAGGGAGTGCGACGGATCGCCGCGTTGCGCTGAGCTGTTGCCTGGGGACATCCGAAACAAAAAAGCGGATCAGCTGCCTTGAGCTGATCCGCCTTCACGCACCTGCGAGCGAAGCGCTATGTTAGGTCAGCCCCTCACCACCCGCCCAAAGAACGGATAATTCGGATCGTTGTACCCATGCGTGGACGCATGCCCCGGCGTGACCAGGCTGTCGACCAATGCCTCTTCCTCTGCGCTGATCTTCATTTCCGCTGCATCGTAGTAATCCTCCATCTGCGCCAGCGTGCGCGGTCCGGCAATGACACTGCTGATGGACGCATTGGCCAGCACCCAGGCGGTGGCGAACTGGCCCAGCTTGATCCCGCGCGCTTCGCAGTGCTGCTGCAGGCGCTGCGCGATCAGCAGCGATTCCTCGCGGAATTCGGTCTCCATCATGCGCTTGTCGCCGCGGCCGGCTCGCGTGTCCTGCGGCGGCTTCTGGCCGGGCTGGTACTTGCCGGTCAGCACGCCACGTGCAATCGGGCTGTAAGGCACCACGCCCAAACCATAGTTGGCGCAGGCCGGCAGGATTTCCACTTCGGGCTGGCGGTTCAACAGGTTGTAATACGGCTGGCACACCAGCGGCAGCGGCACCTGGTTCTTCTCGCACAGGCGCACGATCTCGGCAATGCGCCAGCCACGGAAGTTGGAGACGCCAAAGCCGCGGATCTTGCCCGCACGGATCAGGTCGCCCAGCGCCTGCACGGCCTCTTCCAGGTTCTCGTCCTGGTAGTCGCGGTGCATGTAGAGGATGTCGAGGTAATCGGTATCCAGGCGCTTGAGGATGTTCTCGGTCTCGCGCACGATCCAGCTGCGCGAATAGTGCGACTCATTGGGCTTGCCACTCATGGCATTGCCCAGCTTGCTGGCCAGCACCCACTCATGGCGCTGCCCGGCCAGCAGCTTGCCGACGATTTCCTCGGACTTGCCCTTGGTGTAGACGTCCGCCGTATCGATGAAATTGATGCCATGCTCGCGGGCCGACGCCACGATGCGACCGGACTCTTCCAGGTCGGTCTGGTCCCCGAACATCATGGACCCCAGACACAGGGCCGATACCTTCAGGTTGCTCTTGCCGAGGCGACGATAATGCATGCTGTCTCCGAATCAAATGGGATGTGGATAACTTAACTGCCGGAAGCCGCTCATTCTAGCGAGCTCCCGGTACGCCTGCTCAAGCTCACAGCACCGGCGCTTCCTCTTCCTGCCAGCGGCGCTTGTCGCGCAGCGGCGGCGCGCCGAACAGGCGGCTGTACTCGCGGCTGAACTGCGATGAACTCTCGTAACCCACGCGATGCGCGGCAGTGGCCACGCTGGCGTCGGCGGTGAGGATCATTTTTCGGGCTTCCTGCAGGCGCAAATTCTTCTGGTATTGCAGCGGACTCATGGCCGTCACCAGCTTGAAGTGGTGATGCAGCGAAGACACGCTCATATGCACATCGCGTGCGACATCCTCGATGCGCAAGGCCTGGTCATAGCCCTCCTTGATGAGGCGGATGGCCTTGGCCACGCGGTTCATCTGGCTGTCCTGCAGCACGGTCTGGCGCAACAGCGCTCCCTGCCCGTTCATCAGCAGGCGATACAGGATCTCGCGCCGGATCATCGGCGCCATGATCGGCACGTCGCGCGGGGTCTCATGCAGGCGCAACAGGCGCAGCACCGCATCGAGCAGGTCAACGTCCAGCCGGTTCACATACAGGCCGCGCGCAGCCCCTTCGCCCAGATTGGCGGCTGCAGGCAGGTTCTCGTCGCCGATCAGCTCACCGATTTCCTGGGTATCGAGCTCCAGCCGCAAACCCAGATAGGGTTCATCGGGACTGGTCACCATGACCTTGCCGACCACCGGCAGATCCACCGAGGCGACCAGGTAATGCATGGGATCGTATTCGTAGATCTCATCGCCCACGAAGATGCGCTTGGAACCCTGCGCAATGACCGCAAAGACCGGCTTCTGCACCGCGTGCTTGGGGCCGCTCGGACAGGTGATGCGATAGATTTCCAGGTTGGGGATGGCCGTAGCCAGCATGCCTTCGACGCCGGCCGTAGTGCGCTCCAGCAGTTGCAGCAGCTCCTGCTGCATGGCCTGGAAACGCGGATCATCCTGCTGCCGGGCGGGCGCACTCTCCACTGCCTCCGGCTGCAACAGCGGGCCGGAATCCTGAACGGAATGCAGATCGAGGTCCATAAACTCCTCTCATTGAAAGACAGACGCGACTCTAGCGCGGACTGGCAACTGCCTGATCCTCTGCAGTCCATCCATGGAGAATCGGGCAAGAAGTTTGCAGGATCAGGTATGCCCTTGCACGATTGAGCGCAATGATCATGGCACGAACACACCGAAAACCACGCGCCAGCGCGATTTCACCTGAAACTCCAGCAAGCATGAAAAGAGAATCGGGCAAAAAACCAGCAGCTTAAGGCACGCGAAAACACCGGCCCGCCCTGCATAATCCTCGCCTAACCCCAAGCCAGATTTACATCGATCAGAACACGCTCTCGGCAATGTTGTACTGCTCCACCACCGTGCGCACCGTCGTGGATTCGGGCTTGTTGACGAAGTGGCACTCGCTCTCTTCCATGCCCATGGTGCAGGCCTTGTTCAGCGGGCAGGTGGCGAACAGTTCGGCCACCCAGTCGACGAAGGCACGCACCTTGGGCGAGAGATGGCGGTTGTGCAGGTACACCACGGAAATCGGCAGCGGTGCCGGCTTCCATTGCGACAGCACTTCCACCAGACGGCCTTCATCGATGTGGCGGGTGACCATGTAGAGCGGTGCCTGCACCATGCCGAAGCCTTGCAGGGCGCACTCCACGTAGGCATCGGCATCGTTGACCGAGAGACGGCCATTCATCTTCACCTCGCGGGTGATGCCATCGACCACGAAGTCCCAGTCGATGGTGCGGCCGGTACGGCCGGAGAAATAATGGACCGACTGGTGCTGCTGCAGGTCTTCGAGGGTGTGCGGCACGCCGTGACGCTCCAGGTAGGAAGGTGCAGCGCAGGTCACGGTCTGGAAGGTGCCGATGCGGCGCGCCACCATCGAGGAATCCTGCAGGTCGCCGATGCGGATGACGCAGTCCACGGCCTCCTGCACCAGATCCACGGGACGATCGCCCATGCCCATGACCAGCTCGATGTCCGGGTACTTGCTGTAGAAGTCGCACAGATTGGGCAGCAGCATGAGCCGGCCGATGGAGCCCGGCACATCGATACGCAGCCGCCCCTGCGGACCGCGGGTGACATTGCGGAAGGATTGTTCAGTCTCCTCGACGTCCGCCAGGATGCGCACGCAGCGCTCGTAATACGCCGCGCCGTCGGGCGTGAGGCTGATGCGACGTGTGGTGCGGTTCAGCAGGCGCACCTTCAGCATGCTCTCCAGCCCCTGGATCAGGGTGGTCACGGTCGTGCGCGGCAGGTTCAGGTTGTCGGCAGCGCGTGTGAAGCTGTTGGCATCCACCACAGCAGTAAAGACTTGCATGGCCTGGAAACGGTCCATCGCTCTCTCCTTTGAGGCCGCCGCCAGGGAAAACGCCGGCGCGGCAATCGGGGGCAAGACAGATCCATGCAAGACCAGGCACCGCCCCCGGCGCGCCATCTTGCCATGACGGGATGACCTGGATCGCAGTGACCAGCCCCATCCCAATTTAAACCAAATAACGGCAAAAGCCAGCCAACTTTGCGCATCGGATGCCAACAGCATCGATGTCGCAGGAGCCACCCACTTCACCGAGGCGGGAAGCTAGGGCTTTTTCTTCACTGAAAGGATCAGAAAAGTGAATGAATTAATTTCACTGATTGTTCAGACTTACCGAACAGTGTTGTTGGATTATAGGTGTTTATTCGAGACCCTGCTGTGGCGCACAATCCGCTCCATTCTTGGACAAGTGGCTTCGGCCCAGGCGCTCATCATGCAAGGTTCCTCTCCGCTGGACATCCGCAATTTCTTCGTTCCCGGCCCGCTGGGACGCATCCCCGTGCGCCTGTACCAGCCCGCTGTCGCCCTGCCCAAGGGTGAGAAACGCCCGCTGGTGCTGTATTTCCACGGCGGCGGTTTCACCAGCGGTTCGCTGGATGACGCCGACACCCCGGCCAGCTTCCTGGCCGAGCACAACCAGGCGGTGGTGCTGTCGGTTGGCTACGCCCTGGCGCCGGCCAAGCCCTTCCCGGCCGCGCCAGAAGATGCCTTCGCCGCTGCCACCTGGGCCTGCAAGAACGCCACCGAACTGCAGGTGGACCTGGAGCGCATGGTGGTCGCTGGCGACGATGCCGGCGGCAGCCTGGCCGCCAGCCTGACGATGATGACGCGCGACCGCTGCGGCAAGCCACTGGCCGCCCAGGTACTGATCAGCCCGATGCTGGACCCCAGCATGCGTCTGCTGGGCGATGCCACCCGCCTGCAGTCAGACGTCACCGCCGAGACTTGCGCGGCCAGCTATCGCCAGTACCTGCCGCAGACCATGCAGCGCCTGCACCCCTATGCCGCACCGCTGGAAGTGAGCCGCCTGGCGGGCTTGCCGCCGGCCTTCATCGCCACCGCCGAACGCGACGTGCTCTGCCCGGAGGCCGAGAAATACGCCTCCAGCCTGATCCGCGCCGGCGTGCCCACACAGGTCTCGCGTTTCGTCGGCATCACGCACGGTGCCCTGCGTACGCACCTGCCGCTGCTGACCGAGATCGTCAATTTCCTGCGCTGCCGCTTCGCCACCCTGCGACGCGATGCCGCGCTCCCTGAATTTTTGCCGCATCCGCTTCACCCCTCCACTTCACTCTGAGGACAAGAAAATGAACACTCCCGCCCCACTGCGCAAACGTTTCGCTCTCACTGCCACGGTCCTGGCCGTCATCGCCCTCTCGGTCGGTGGCACCATCTCCATGGTCGGCCTCTCGGCCAATGCCTCCACTGCCCCGACGGCTGCTGCAGCCGGCGCGCCGGTCGATGTGGCCGAAGTGGTCCAGCGCCAGATCATCGACTGGCAATCCTATTCGGGCCGCATCGAAGCGGTCGATCGCGTCGAGGTCCGCCCGCTGGTCGGCGGCACCCTGACCGCCGTGCACTTCAAGGATGGCGCACTGGTCAAGAAGGGCGACGTGCTCTTCACCATCGATCCGCGTCCGTATGAAGCCGAAGTCGCCCGCGCCGAAGCGCAACTGGCCGGTGCCGAAGCACGTGCCGGCTATACCGCCTCCGACCTGGCCCGTGGCCAGCGCCTGCTGGGCGACAACGCCATCGCCAAGCGCGATTTCGAAGAGAAGCAGAACGCCTCGCGCGAAGCCTCGGCCAATGTCGCCGCCGCCCGTGCCGCCCTGCGCGCGGCCCGCCTGAACCTGGAATACACCCGCATCACCGCACCGGTCTCGGGCCGCATCTCGCGCGCCGAAGTGACCGTGGGCAACGTGGTGAACCCGGGTGCCGCCAATGCCCCGCTGACCACGCTGGTCTCGGTGGCCAAGGTCTATGCCTCCTTCGACGTCGATGAACAAAGCTTCCTGAAGTACGTGAATCCGGCGCGCGCCGCTGGCACCACCGTACCGGTGGAACTGGGCTTGGCCAATGAAGACGGCTACTCCCGCAAGGGCCGCGTCGGCTCGGTGGACAACCGCCTCGATACCGCCTCCGGCACCATCCGCGTGCGCGCCATCTTCGACAACGCCGATGGCCAGCTGGTCCCGGGCCTGTATGCCCGCGTGCGCCTGGGTGGCGGCGAGCCGCACCAGGCCGTGCTGATCGACGAAAAGGCGCTCGGTACCGACCAGGACAAGCGCTTCGTCATGGTGGCCGACAAGGACAACAAGGCCAATTACCGCCAGGTGGTGGTGGGCGCCGGCCATGACGGCCTGGTGGTGATCGAAAAGGGTCTGCAGCCGGGTGAACGCATCGTGGTCAATGGTCTGCAGCGTATCCGTCCGGGTGACGCCATCACCCCGACCGTGGTGCCGATGCAGACCCAGGCCGCTACGGCCGCACCGGCAGCTGCCGCTGGCAAGGCCTGATCAACGCCAGAACGCTCTCGCATTCAAGGAAGAACAAGTCGCAGGGGCTGCAAGGCCCGCTGCCAGGGCATTTGCATCCTGACGACTGACAAGGAACCTACATGAATATCTCAAAATTCTTCATCGACCGCCCGATCTTCGCGGGCGTGCTGTCGGTACTGCTGCTGCTGGGCGGCGTGCTGGCCATGCTGCAGCTACCCATCTCCGAATATCCGGAAGTGGTGCCGCCTTCCGTGGTGGTGCGCGCGCAGTATCCCGGTGCCAACCCCAAGGTGATCGCTGAAACCGTGGCCTCGCCACTGGAAGAGCAGATCAACGGCGTGGAAAACATGCTCTACATGCAATCGCAGGCCAACAGCGACGGCAACCTCACCATCACCGTCAACTTCCGCCTGGGCGTCGATCCGGACAAGGCCCAGCAGCTGGTGCAGAACCGCGTCTCGCAAGCCCTGCCGCGCCTGCCGGAAGACGTGCAGCGACTGGGCGTGACCACGCTCAAATCCTCGCCCACGCTGACCATGGTGGTGCACCTGACCTCGCCCGACAACCGCTACGACACCACCTACCTGCGCAACTACGCGGTCCTGAACGTCAAGGACCGCCTGGCGCGTATCCAGGGCGTGGGTGAAGTGGGCCTGTTCGGTTCGGGCAACTACGCCATGCGCGTCTGGCTCGATCCCAACAAGGTGGCCCAGCGCGGCCTGACGGCCAGCGACGTGGTGCGTGCCATCCGCGAGCAGAACGTGCAAGTGGCGGCCGGTGTGATCGGCGCCTCGCCCAGCTCGCCGGAAACGCCGCTGCAATTGTCGGTGAACGCCCAGGGTCGCCTGAAGACCGAAGGCGAGTTCCGCGACATCATCCTGAAGGCCTCGCCCGATGGCGCCACTACCCGCCTGGGTGACGTCGCACGGGTCGAACTGGCGGCCTCCGAATATGGCCTGCGCTCGCTGCTGGACAACAAGCCCGCCGTGGCCATCCCCATCTTCCAGGCACCCGGTGCCAATGCGCTGGATGTCTCGACCCAGGTGCGCGCGGCGATGAAGGAATTGTCGGCCGACTTCCCCAGCTCGGTCAGCTACAGCATCGTCTATGACCCGACCCAGTTCGTGCGGGCTTCCATCGAAGCGGTGGTGCATACCCTGCTGGAAGCCATTGCATTGGTCGTGATCGTGGTGATCATCTTCCTGCAGACCTGGCGCGCTTCCATCATTCCGCTGCTGGCCGTGCCGGTCTCCATCATCGGTACCTTCTCGCTGATGCTGGGCTTCGGTTACACCATCAATGCGCTGTCGCTGTTCGGGATGGTGCTGGCCATCGGTATCGTGGTCGATGATGCCATCGTGGTGGTGGAAAACGTCGAGCGCAACATCGGTGCCGGACTCTCGCCGCGCGACGCCACCTATCGCGCCATGCAGGAAGTCTCCGGCCCCATCATCGCCATTGCCCTGACGCTGGTGGCGGTGTTCGTGCCGCTGGCCTTCATGACCGGCCTGACCGGCCAGTTCTACAAGCAGTTCGCGATGACCATTGCGATCTCCACCGTCATTTCGGCCTTCAATTCGTTGACGCTGTCCCCGGCCCTGGCCGCCCTGCTGCTCAAGGGCCACGGCGACAAGCCGGACTGGCTGACGCGCCAGATGGACCGCTTCCTGGGTGGCTTCTTCATCCGCTTCAACCGCTTCTTCAACCGCGCCTCCGACAACTACGGTCATGGCGTGACCGGCGTGATCAAGCGCAAGGGTGCCACCATGGGTGTGTACGTGCTGCTGCTGGCGGCCACCCTGGGTGTGTCCTACATCGTTCCCGGCGGCTTCGTGCCGGGCCAGGACAAGCAATACCTGGTGGCCTTCGCGCAGTTGCCCAATGGCGCCTCGATCGACCGCAGTGAAGAAGTGATGCGCAAGATGAGCGACATCATGCTGAAGGAACCGGGCGTGGCCAGTGCGATTGCCTTCCCTGGCCTGTCCATCAACGGTTTCACCAACAGCTCCTCGGCCGGTATCGTCTTCGTGGGCCTGAAGCCCTTCGAGGAACGCAAGAGCAAGGAACTGTCGGGCAATGCCATCGCCGCCTCGCTGAACAAGAAATTCGGCGGCATCAAGGAAGCCTTCACCGCCGTCTTCCCGCCGCCGCCGGTGATGGGCCTGGGTACGCTGGGTGGCTTCAAGATGCAGATCGAAGACCGCGATGCGCTGGGCTACGCCGAACTGGACAAGGCCGCGCAAGCCTTCATGAAGGCCGCCGCCAAGGAACCGGCACTGGGTCCGATGTTCTCCAGCTACCAGATCAACGTACCGCAGCTGGATGTGGAACTGGATCGCGTCAAGGCCAAGCAGCTGGGCATTCCGGTCACCGACGTGTTCAATACCATGCAGATTTACCTGGGTTCGCTGTACGTGAACGACTTCAACCGCTTCGGCCGCGTCTATCAGGTGCGGGCACAGGCTGACGCGCCCTTCCGCGCCAAGGCCGAGGACATCGCGCAGCTGAAGACCCGCAACGATGCCGGCGAGATGGTGCCGCTGTCCTCCGTGGTGAAGGTCAAGCAGACCTTTGGTCCGGAAATGGTGGTGCGCTACAACGGTTATACCGCCGCCGACATCAACGGTGGTCCGGCCCCGGGTTATTCCTCGGACCAGGCCCAGGCTGCGGCTGAACGCGTGGCTGCAGCGACCCTGCCGCGTGGCATCAAGTTCGAATGGACCGACCTGACCTACCAGAAGATCCTGGCCGGCAATGCAGGCGTGTGGGTGTTCCCGATCAGCGTGCTGCTGGTGTTCCTGGTGCTGGCGGCACTCTATGAAAGCCTGACCCTGCCGCTGGCCGTGATCCTGATCGTGCCGATGAGCATCCTGGCGGCACTGACCGGTGTGTGGCTCACCCGTGGCGACAACAACATCTTCACCCAGATCGGCCTGATGGTGCTGGTGGGCCTGTCGGCGAAGAACGCCATCCTGATCGTGGAATTTGCCCGCGAACTGGAGATGCAGGGCCGCACTGCCGTGCAAGCCGCCATCGAAGCCAGCCGCCTGCGTCTGCGCCCGATCCTGATGACCTCGATCGCCTTCATCATGGGTGTGGTGCCGCTGGTGACCTCCTCCGGCGCCGGTTCGGAAATGCGCCATGCGATGGGGATTGCGGTGTTCTTCGGCATGCTGGGCGTGACCCTCTTCGGCCTGTTCCTCACGCCCGTGTTCTATGTCCTGCTGCGTACCATCGACCGCCGTGCCCTGCACTCGGCCTCGCATCACGAAGCCCCGATGACCGCCGGCACCCACATCGCCCACGCTGCACCGGGCGCACAGGATGATCGCTGATCTGCGGATCGGCCCATGAATGGAGCAAGAAAAATGATGACCCAATCTCTCTCGATGAGCCGCCTGCTGCGCCCCGTGCGCATCAGCTCGGCCCTGCTGGCGGCACTGCTGGTGC
This sequence comes from Herbaspirillum sp. UBA812, assembly GCF_002296545.1. Taxonomy (NCBI): domain Bacteria; kingdom Pseudomonadati; phylum Pseudomonadota; class Betaproteobacteria; order Burkholderiales; family Oxalobacteraceae; genus Herbaspirillum; species Herbaspirillum sp. UBA812. Next base: position 58,678 of record NZ_DBIC01000055.1, read on the forward strand.
TGGCCGGCTGCTCGGTGGCCCCGACCTATGAACGTCCGGCGGTGGACACCCCGGCCGCCTTCAAGGAAGCGGCCCCTGCGCCGCAAACAGGCGAGAACGGCAGCCAGTGGAAGACCGCGCAACCGGCCGAAGACATTGCCCGTGGCGAGTGGTGGAAAATCTTCGGCGACGACAAGTTGAACGCCCTCGAAGACACCGCCCAGCAAGCCAACCAGGACCTCAAGGCGGCCGCCGCCCGCCTGGGCCAGGCGCGCGCCCTGACCCGCGATGCGCGCTCGGGCTACTTCCCGCAGGTGGATGCAGGGGTCGGTGCGACCCGCCAGCGCCCGTCGCCCGCCTCGCAAGGCTTGCCGGCCGATGCCAACACACAACCGTTCACTCTCTATCGTGCTCAGGTGAACGTTTCTTACGAAGTTGACCTGTTCGGCCGGGTCGCCTCGACCGTCGATGCCGCCACCGCCGACGCCCAGCGCAGCGAAGCGCTGTTCCACTCGGTACTACTGGCCCTGCAGGCCGACGTGGCACAGCAGTACTTCCAGGTACGTGAACTGGACGCTGCCGCCGAGCTCTATCGCGGCACCGTCGAATTGCGCCAGGAATCGCTGCGCCTGGTGCAGCGCCGCTTCGACGAAGGCGACATCAGTGAAGTGGACGTAGCCCGCGCCCGTTCCGAACTGGCCTCGGCCCAATCGGAAGCGCTGGGTATCGCCCGCCAGCGCGCCACCGCCGAACACGCGCTGGCCATCCTGCTGGGCCGCACCCCGGCCGAGTTCTCGCTGCCGCCGCAACCGCTGACACGCCTGAGCGTGTCGGTACCGGCCGGACTGCCCTCGACGCTGCTGGAGCGCCGTCCCGACATCGCCGCTGCCGAACGCGCCATGGCTGCCGCCAATGCCCGCGTGGGCGTGGCCAAGTCGGCCTTCTTCCCGGCGCTGAACCTGACCGGTGGCCTGGGGTATGAGTCGGCGCAACTGGGTGATCTGTTCAACTGGTCCAGCCGCACCTTCCTCCTCGGCCCGCTGGTGGGCACGGCGCTGTCGATGCCGCTGTTCGATGGCGGACGCCGCCAGGCCGGTGTGGATCGTGCGCGCGCCAGCTATGAAGAGCAGGTGGCGACCTATCGCGGCACGGTCCTGAACGCTTTCCGCGAAGTGGAAGACAACCTGGCCAACCTGCGCATCCTGGACGACCAGAACCGCGCGCAAGACGAAGCCGTGGCCGCCTCCTCGCGCGCAGCCAAGCTCTCGCACACGCAGTACCGCGAAGGTGCGGTCAGCTACTTCAGCGTCATCGATGCCGACCGTACCGTGCTGCAAACCCGGCGCGCCTCGGTCACGCTCGATGGCGAACGGGCCCGTTCCACTGTCAACCTGATCCGCGCCCTGGGCGGCGGATGGGGTGGACCGGCCACGCAGCTGTCCTCTTCGCAGTAAGCCCCTGCCGGACCTGCTGCCCTGCGGCAGGTCCGGCCTACTCAACGCATACAACCAGAAATCGCCATGACCATCACCCTTTACCAGGCCAGCATCCCGTTGCTGGTGCGTGGCCTGAACACGCTTTCCACGCTGCTCGACAAGGCCGAGCAGCATGCAGGCGAACACCAGCTGGATACGCAGCAACTGCTGTCGGCCCGCCTGTATGAAGACATGTACCCGCTCTCGGCCCAGATCCAGCGCGCCAGCGATACCGCCAAGGCCACCGCCAGCCGCCTCTCGGGCATGGCCGCGCCAGCCTTTGCCGATGACGAGGCCAGCTTTGACGAACTGCAGGCGCGCATCAACAAGACCCTGCTGTTCCTGGAAACGGTCGCCCCCGAGACCGTTGACGGCCAGGAAGAACGCGCGGTCACCATGAAGCTGCGCGGCGAGGAGCGCACCCTGACGGCCCAGGAGTACCTGACCGTGTTCGGCCTGCCCAACTTCCTGTTCCATGTCATCACTGCCTACGGCATCCTGCGCCACCAGGGCGTGAAGCTGGGCAAGATGGACTTCCTCGGCCTGTAATGCCCATGCGAAAGCGGCCCGCATCGTGCGATGCGGGCCGCTCCTGAAAGTGTTTCCCGTGGTATTTTGCCCGCCCCGCGCCATGTCTTTACGCGCCGGCGGGCTTTTTTACGCCACCTGCGGCAAGCCCGCGCGTTCCAGCAACTGGCTGCAACGCTGCGACAGGGCCACCACGCGCAGCTCCTTGCCAGCACGCACATAACGCTCGGCCAGGGTCTGCACGGCCGCAATGGCGGAGTGGTCCACCAGGCGCAGATGACGGCAATCCAGGGTGACCTGCTGCGGATCGTTGGCCGTATCGAAGAGGTCGAGGAAGTGTGTGGTGGAGGCGAAGAACAGCGTGCCCTGCGGCAGGTAAGTGCGGCTGCCGTCGGCCTCGTCACGGCGGTCGGCGCGGATTTCACGGGCATGCTGCCAGGCGAAGTTGAGCGCGGTGATGACGATGCCGCACAGGACGGCCACGGCCAGGTCGGTCAGCACGGTGATGATGGTCACCGCAATGATGACCAGCGCATCACTGCGCGGCACCTTGCCCAGCACGCGCAGCGAACCCCAGGCAAAGGTCTCCTGCGCCACCACGAACATGACACCGGCCAGCGCGGCCAGCGGGATGCGCTCGATGGCCGGCGACAGGAAGAGGATGAACAGCAGGATCATCCCGCCCGCCACCACACCCGAAAGACGCGAGCGCCCACCCGAGCCGAGGTTGATCATGGTCTGGCCGATCATGGCGCAACCGCCCATGCCGCCGAACAGGCCCGAGACGATGTTGGCCGCGCCCAGTGCCAGGCATTCGCGGTTGGGCTGGCCACGGCTGGCGGTGATTTCGTCAGTGAGGTTGAAGGTCAGCAGGGTTTCCAGCAGGCCGACGATGGCCATGAGCACCGCATAGGGACCGATGATGCGCAGCGTCTCCAGGTTCATCGGCACACTGGGCCAGTGCAGCGGCGGCAGGCCGCCGGCGATCTGCGCCATGTCGGCCAGGGTGCGGGTGTGGAGGCCGCTGAAATAAGTCACCAGGCCCACGCCGAGAATGGCCGCCAGCGCCGGTGGAATCGCCTTGGTCACGCGCGGCAGCAGCCACACGATCAGCATGGTGGCCAGCGTCAGCCCGATCATGATGGCCAGCGCCCCGCCCTGCAACCATTGCGGACCGGCGGGGGTCTCGACGCGGAAATGTTCCAGCTGCGACATCGCGATCACGATGGCCAGGCCATTGACGAAGCCCAGCATCACCGGATGCGGCACCATGCGCACCAGCTTGCCCAGCCGCAGCGCGCCGAAGAGCAGCATGATCACGCCCGACAGCACCACCGTCGCCAGGAAATATTGTGCACCATGCTGAACGACCAGGGCCACGATGACCACGGCCATCGAGCCGGCCGCCCCGGAAATCATGCCCGGGCGGCCACCGAACAGGGCCGTGATGGTACAGATGAAGAAAGCGCCATATAGCCCCATCAGCGGGTTCAACTGCGCCACCAGCGCAAAGGCGATGCATTCGGGCACCAGCGCGAAGGAGGTGGTGAGACCGGCCAGTACGTTCTGGCGCAGGTCGCGCAGGCGCGAAGTGGATGAGGAGAGAGTCGTCATGGGCAGGGAAGAAACAGGCCGCAGAGGCCGGCACCATCATGAACGCGTCAGCGCGCGTGAGGCGGCAGGGGCGGTACGGCAGAGATGCCCTGCGCACGCACTGCCATCGCCGGAAACTGGGCGAAAGCACGTCCGCAAGACTTGAAGGCAGCATTTTACCGCACCGCAGCATCGACTGCCGGTGGCCGTGGCGCGGCTGCCACGCCAGAACCTGCGCTAGGGCCTGTTCACATTAAATCTGCGAGTGCGAGAGGTCGCCAAGCGTTGACTGCCTAGGCGCGGCGACGCGCCGTGGTGGTGCCACGGCAAGGAGCTGCAACAACGGCAGGCGACGCTTGGCGGCCTCTCCCGGAGGG
>NZ_DBIC01000057.1:0-4593 GCF_002296545.1 Herbaspirillum sp. UBA812
GGTCTGCAACAAGCTCATGCATGTCTCGCCCTTCTGCGAGGTGAGCGGTTTCTATCGTTTCCGCTTTCGCGACCAGGCACGGCATGAGGACGCGGGCGGAAATACCGCCTTCGTCGGCATCGACTATTACGACCACGGCCATCCGTCGGAAGTGGCGCAGGGTTTGCAGCCCCTGATGCGCACCTCGGTCGGCGGCCATCTGCATCCCCTGACCGCGGCCACGGCCTTCGGCGCGCTGTGTGCGCAGCCGTTCCTGACGCTGGGCGTGGTCGCCCGTATCCACTGGCAGGCCTTGCTGTTGTGGCGCAAGCGCGTGCCCTGGTTCAGCAAGCCCGAGCGCGTCGCAGCCGCAGGTACTTCTTCTGGAAAGGAAACCCTATCGTGAATCGTATCCCCGCATTGCAGACTACCGGCCGCCGCGCCGGCCCGATTTCGGCCCGCCTGTTCCTGGCGATGCTGGAACGTCTCAGCCACGGCCACCTGGAACTGATCACACCCCATGGCACCACGCTGACCTTCGGCGATCTGCGCCAGCCGCCCAGCGCGCAACTGCGCATCCTCGACTGGCGTGCCTGCGGTGCCATCCTGCGCGCCGGTGACATCGGTTTCGGCGAAGCCTACGGCAATGGCTGGGTGGAAACGCCCGACCTGGCCGCGCTGCTGCGCCTGGCCATGCGCAACCGGGCGATGCTTGCCAGCGCGGTCGAGGGCGGACGCCTGGCCTCGCTGTGGTACCGCCTGCGCCACCTGCTGCGCTCCAACACGCGCAGCGGCAGCCGCCGCAACATCCATGCGCATTACGACCTGGGCAATGATTTTTATCGCCTGTGGCTGGACCCGACCATGACCTATTCGTCGGCCATCTTCACCGAGCCCTGCCAGAGCCTGGCCTCGGCACAGGCCGCCAAGTATCAGCGCATCGTTGACCAACTTGGCTTGCAGGCGGGCGATCGCGTGCTGGAAATCGGCTGCGGCTGGGGCGGCTTTGCCGAACATGCGGCGCGCCTGGGCATCCGTGTGCATGGTGTGACGATCTCGCCGTCGCAGCTGGCCTTCGGTCAGGAGCGCATGCGCCACCAGCAGCTCGAGCACCTGGCGCATCTGGAACTGTGCGACTACCGTGATCTGGATGGGAAATACGATGCCATCGTGTCCATCGAAATGTTCGAAGCCGTCGGCGAGCGTTTCTGGCAGACGTATTTCGATACCGTCTCGGCCCGCCTGAAACCCGGTGGCCGTGCGCTGATCCAGTCGATCACCATTGATGAAGCGGTATTCGAACGCTATCGCGACAGCGCCGACTTCATCCGCGAATTCATCTTCCCTGGCGGCATGCTGCCCAGCCATGAGCGCTTCTCGCGCTGCGCGCTGCGCGCCGGCCTGACCACGCGTGACCGCTTCCATTTCGGCCGTGATTACGCCGAGACCCTGCGCCGCTGGAACGACGCCTTCCAGGCCCAGCGCGAGACCATTGCCGCGCAAGGTTTCGATGAGCGCTTCCGCCGGCTGTGGCAGCTGTATTACGTGTTCTGCGAAGTGGGCTTCGATGAAGGCCAGACCGATGTGGTGCAGTTCCTCTTGCAAAAGGAGTGAGTCATGAATGCCAAGCTGATGCGCACGGGTCTGCCCGCGCGCCTGTGGAAGGGGATCGCGCTGGCGCTGCTGGCGCTGGTGCTCGGTGGCTGCGCCTCGCAGCAGATATCGGACTACGCCGGCAAGACCCCGGTGTTCGATCCGGCAGTGTTCTTCAAGGGCCGCACTGAGGCCTGGGGCATGTTCCAGAAGCGCGGTGGCGAAGTGGCGCGGCGTTTCCATGTGGTCGTGACCGGTACCGTGGACGGCAACACGCTGACGCTGGACGAGCGTTTCCGCTATGACGACGGCGAGACCCAGACCCGCGTCTGGACCCTGGTGCGCCAGCCCGACAACAGCTGGCGCGGTCGTGCCGGTGATGTCATCGGCGAGGCCATCGGCCACACCGCCGGCAATGCCTTGCACTGGAATTACACGCTGCTGCTGCCGGTCAATGACAAGCAATACGAAGTCCAGATGGATGACTGGATGTACCAGATGGACGAACGCACCCTCATCAACCGCACCAGCATGAGCAAGTTTGGTGTGGAAGTGGGCCAGGTCACGTTGTTCTTCCGCAAGGAGGGTGTATGAATACCCAGTCCAAGCCCCTGCCCAAGGAGGCTGCCGGGGTTGCTGCCGAGCGCGCACCGATCTCGCGTCCCGCCGTGTTGTTCGGGCCCATGAACCAGCCGGTCAGTGACCTGCGCGGCCTGCGCATCTGGCTGGTCGGTGCCTCCAGCGGCATTGGTGCCGAACTGGCGCGCCAGGCGCTGCAGGCAGGTGCCCGCGTGGCCTTGTCGGCGCGCCGTGCGGACGTATTGCAGGAGGTCGCGGCAGCCCACAAGAATGCCTTCATCGCGCCGCTGGATGTGCTTTGCCACGATGCCTGGCGCGACCAGCATGCGCGCATCGTTGAGGCCTTCGGCGGTGTTGACCTGCTGGTGTTCTGTGCGGCCAAGTATCGCCCGGAGCGCACATGGGAGGTTCAGGAAGAGGAAGCCGAGCACACCTTGCGCACCAACGTCGCCAGTGTGTATTCGGCGCTGGGTGCGGCGCTGCCCGATATGCTGGCACGTGGCAGCGGCGGCATTGCGCTGGTGGCCAGCGTGGCCGGCTATGTGGGGCTGCCGGGCGCGACCGTATATGGTCCCGGCAAGGCGGCCCTGATCAATCTTGCGGAAATTCTTTATAGCGATTTGCGGCCCAAGGGATTGAACGTGTATCTGGTCAATCCGGGCTTCGTGAAGACCGACCTGACCGACAAGAACGACTTCCCCATGCCGGCCATCCAGACGCCGCAGCAGGCGGCCACCGCCATCTGGCGCGGGATCTCCGAAGGCCGCTTCGAGATCCACTTCCCGCGTCGCTTCACGGCCTGGCTGAAGATACTGCGCCTGCTGCCGTTCCGGCTGCGCTTCATGCTGTTCCAGCGCTTCATGCTGAGCTGACCATGCAGCATCTTGACCGCTTGCTGGACTGGTATGGTGCGCTGGATCGCAGCAGCCTGGAACGGATTGGGGAATTTTATTCGCCGGAGGCTCTGTTCAAGGATCCCTTCAACGACATCAAGGGGCTGCGATCCATCCGCGCCATCTTTGCGCACATGTTCGAGACCACGGAGGATCCGCGCTTCGTGATCCTGGAACGCATGGGGCAGGGTGAGCAGGCCTTTGCCACCTGGCGTTTCGAATTTCGGCTGAAGGGCCGTTTCTACACGGTGCTGGGGGCGACGCATTTTCGCTTCGATGCGGCGGGCCTGGTGACCGAGCATCGCGATTACTGGGATGCGGCTGAAGAGCTGTGGCAGAAATTGCCGGTCATTGGCGGGCCGGTGAAGTGGTTGCGGGGGAAGTTCAGGGCGACCACTTATTGATGACGCGTCTGTTCTGCGCGGAGCAAGCAATTTCTCCACGACCCATGTGTGGAAATTAATTCCACAATGCGCCCTGTCGATTCGCGTACCGGGTGCCAGTCAGGAACGGAATCAAGCGACTGACTGCAGGTCCGCCTCCCAGGGCCATGCCGGATGCACCTACTGCGCGCTCTGCGGCAACTGCCGCAAGGCTTGCAATGAGGGCATCGCATTCCACGCCATCAAGGCCGCTTCCTGCTGCGGCCCATTGGCTTGCAGCCATTGCGCCATGTCGTTACCAGCCTGCGGTCCATAGATCCGATGCGAGTGAATGAGGATGAAACCCGTCCCCTCCACCAGCACGAAGCGCGCGAAGACTGCCTCCAGAAAACCCGGATTGCCCAGCACTGCTGCGATGTAGTGTTCGGCGGGCCGGGTGTCGGAGCGGGGCAGCGAATTGATGCGGACCACCTTGCCCGCCGTCTGGTAGCGCTTGAGCACGAGGTTGGCCAGCTGCGCCAGCTTGTCGCCATCGGTGGCCTGCTCGACGACATTGATGGTGACCATGTCGGTCCAGTGGTTCAGGTCCGTTTCCGCAGGTGGCGTAAATTCGTTCTGGCCATTCTTTGACCAGCGATGCACGTAGTTGACGTTGTCGAACGTCAATGCCTCAGCGCCGGCGGCCAGCGCCAGTGCAGGAATCAGGGTCAAGATCGCGGCCATGTAGCGCAGCGGACCTGGCAGGAAAGTGGTTTGAGGCATGGCGAACTCCTTGTTCTTGCAGGGGGGAATTATAGGTTGACCGCCGCGCACTTGCCGTCAATCCGTCGTACTCGGCGTCCAGAACGCCTGCTTCACGGCAGGCAAGGCCAGCAGACGTTCCACCAGCGCATCGAGTTCATCGCCATCCACGGAGGTCGCCGCCAGGGTGGCTTCGATTTCCACTTCATCCTCCGTAAAGGGCCGCACGTCCAGTCCATGCGTAGGATGGCGGCTCTGTTCCAGCATGTCGGTGACGGCCATGAGCACGCGCTTCTGGTGCGCGCTTTCCACGATCAGGTGGATGGTGTTGGTCACTTCCACCGAAGGCACATCCAGCGGCTTGCGGTTGATGGTGTTGACCACCGGGCGCAGCAGGGTGTTTGCGGCCAGCACGAAGAGGGGGG
>NZ_DBIC01000114.1:0-5011 GCF_002296545.1 Herbaspirillum sp. UBA812
AGCGCCGGGGCCGGAGGACGGCTATCGTCCGATGACGGCGCGCATCGTCGCCATCGGCGCCTCGACCGGGGGGCCGCAGGCACTGGAGCGGGTGCTCAAGCCTTTGACTGGCCGCTGTCCGGGCATCGTGGTGGTGCAGCACATGCCGCAGCGTTTCACGCGCAGTTTTGCCGAACGCCTGCACCGCATTTCCGGTGCCGAGGTCAAGGAAGCCGAGCATCACGATCTGGTCCTGCCGGGGCGCGTGCTGATCGCGCCCGGCGGCCGGCATCTGGTCCTGCGGCGCGATGGCCAGCAGTACTATGTGGAAACGCTGGATGGCCCGCTGGTGAGCCGGCACAAGCCATCGGTGGACGTGCTGTTCCGCTCGGCGGCCAAGGCCGCGGGCAGCAATGCAGTGGGCATCATCATGACCGGCATGGGGGACGATGGCGCAAGGGGGATGCGGGAAATGTCCGATTGCGGCGCCGCCACCTATGCCCAGGACGAGGCCAGCAGCGTGGTCTTCGGCATGCCGAAAGAAGCGATACACATGGGCGGCGTCGGTGACGTCCTCCCGCTCGATCATATCTCCGCAGTGATAGAACAATATGCCTCTAGAGAATCTCAATGAGCTGATCGAATCCGCGCTGGTCGTCGACGACAGTGCCCTGCAGCGCCAGCACAGCGTGTCGCTGCTGCAGGACCTGGGCGTCGATCTGATCTACGAGGCCGGCAACGGCAACGAGGCGCTGGATCTGCTGGCGCTGCTCAAGCTGCCGCCCGGACTGGCGGTGATCGACCTGGAAATGCCGGGCATGGATGGCATCGAGCTGATCCAGCAATTGCAGCAGAAGGGCATCGACATTCCCCTGATCGTCGCCTCCAGCCGCGAGACCTCGCTGCTGCTGTCGGTGGAGACCATGATCCAGGCCCTGGGCATGAACCTGATCGGGGTGCTGCAAAAGCCGCTCAACCAGGGCCAGCTGCGCACCGCATTGCAATCCTTCCGTCCGCGTGGCGGCGGCGCCCACGCCGATGATGATCCCCAGCCTTCCATGTGTGAAAGCGACCTCGGCACGGCCATCGGTGGCGGCCAGGTGCTGCCGTATTTCCAGCCCAAGGTGGACGTGCAGACCGGCATCCTCAAGGGCGTGGAAGCGCTGGCCCGCTGGGTGCATCCGGAGCGCGGCATGATCCCGCCCGACCGCTTCATTCCGCTGGCCGAGCAGTGCGGCCTGATCCACGATCTCACCATCAGCATGATGGACCAGTCCATGGCCCAGGCGGCCGTCTGGCATAGCCGGGGCCTGGCGATCAAGGTGGCGGTGAATCTCTCGCCGCTGTCGCTGGAGCAGCCGGACTTCCTGCATCGCATTCTGGAACTGGTGGACAAGCACGCGCTGCCGGCCGAGAACGTGGTGCTGGAAATCACCGAGAGTTCGGTGGTGGCGCACAAGGGCAATTCACTGGGCATGCTGGCGCGGCTGCGCCTGAAGGGCTTCGGCCTGTCGATTGACGATTACGGCACCGGTTTCTCGTCGATGCAGCAACTGGCGCGCATCCCCTTCACCGAACTGAAGATCGACCGCTCCTTCGTGCATGGCGCGCATGACCGCAAGAACCTGCGCGTGATCCTGCAATCGGCGCTGGACATGGCCCAGCGGCTGGAACTGGTGACCGTGGCGGAAGGGGTGGAAACGATGGAAGACTGGCGTCTGCTGCAGGACTTCGGTTGCAGCCTGGGGCAGGGCTACCTGATCGGCAAGCCCATGCCGGCCAATGAATTGCCGCTGTGGCTGAAGGGGCATCATCGCCGCCTCGGTGAATTGCGGCCGCTGGGCAAGGGGGCCGCCACGGGCGGCTCGGTTTGAGCTGCCTGGTTCAGATCACAGCCGGCTGATCGGCTGATCGGTGATGGCATCCAGGAAATCGCGCGCCGCGCCCAGTCCCGGAATGCGCACCTGCGCATCGATCTCCAGCATGGGCACCAATACGAAGGCGCGCTGCGCCATGCGCGGATGCGGGACGATCAGTTTTTCATCCTCCAGCTGCGCCTCTCCATACATCAATACATCCAGATCCAGCGTGCGCGGGGCGTTGCGGTAGGGCCGCTCGCGTCCGTGCTGCAGCTCGATGGCCTGCAACGCATGCAGCAGTTCCAGTGCGGTCAGTGACGTGGAGACCAGTGCGACGGCATTGACGTAGTCGTCGCCACTGGAATCGATGGGCGCGGTGCGATAGAGCGAAGAGCTCCGCAGCAGTTGCGACTCGGGCAGCCGGGCCAGATGGGCGATGGCTTCTTCGACGGTGGCGCGGGCGTCGCCCAGGTTGCCACCGATGCCGATCCAGGCCAGCGTGGAGGACGATTCCACGTTGATCAGTCGTCGCCTGCCGGCGCGCTGTCCCCACCCGCACCACCGGCACTGCCGCTGCTGCGACGGCGGCGACGGCGCTTGGGGGCCTCACCCGTGCCGGCATCTGCCGGTGCATCCGGCGTGTCGGCCGCTTCCTTGGAGGCGCGTGCACGCACAGGCGCAGGGGCAGTGGCTTCCTGCTCGCTGCCGCTGTCGCTGGTTTCAACGGTGTCCCCTGCCGACTTGCTGCGGCTGCGTCCACCACGGCGCTTGCGCTTCTTGGGACCGGCGTTGCTGCTGGCAGGATCGGCTGGTTTGCGGGCGATCAGTTCTTCGCGCTCGGCACCGTTGCCGGCGATGAAGGCTTCCCACCATTCACCGAGTTCGGCATCAAGTTCGCCGGACTGGCAGCGCAGCAGCAGGAAATCGAAACCGGCGCGCAGGCGCAGGTGTTCCAGCAATTTGTACGGGGCCTTGCCGACGCGGCGCTCGAAGCGCGGCTGCATGGCCCAGATGTCACGCATGTCGGAGGCGATCTTGCGTTGCAGGGCCAGCTTCTCGGTCTGGGCATCGAGCACGTCATCGGCGGCCAGATGCAGGGCGGGAATCGGATACTCGCCGGCAGCCTGGTAGGCGCGCCATTTTTCCAGCACCTGGTGCCACAGCAGCGAGGCGAACAGGAAGCCCGGCGAGACCCCCTTGCCTTCCTTGACGCGGGCGTCGGTATTGGCCAGCGCCAGGCTGACGAACTTCTCGCCCAGCGGCTGTTCCAGCACCACGTCCAGCAGCGGCAGCAGGCCGTGATGCAGGCCTTCCTTGCGCAGCTGCTGCAGGCAGGCGAGCGCATGGCCGCTCATCAGGAGCTTCAGCATTTCATCGAACACGCGGGCGGCCGGCACGTTGTCGATCAGCGGTGCCATCACGCGGATCGGCGCGCTGCTGGCCGGATCGATGGTGAACTTGAGCTTGGCCGCGAAGCGCACCACGCGCAGCATGCGGACCGGATCTTCACGGTAGCGCGCTTCCGGTTCGCCGATGATGCGCAGCTTCTTGTCGCGGATGTCGGCGATGCCGCCGTGGTAATCGAGCACGGCCTGGCTGGCCGGATCGTAGTACATCGCGTTGATGGTGAAGTCGCGGCGGGTGGCATCTTCATGCTGTTCGCCGAAGGTGTTGTCGCGCAGCACGCGGCCATGTTCATCCTTGGGCGCGGCTTCGGCCGAGGCACCCCGGAAGGTGGTGACTTCGATCAACTCTTGTCCAAACATCACGTGCACGATCTGGAAACGACGGCCGATGATGAAGGCGCGGCGGAACAATTGCTTGACCTGTTCCGGTGTGGCATTGGTGGCCACATCGAAGTCCTTGGGCTTGATGCCCAGCAGCAGGTCGCGCACTGCACCGCCGACGATGAAGGCCTTGTAGCCGGCATCCTGCAGAGTTTGCGTCACGCGCACCGCATTGGGCGAGACCAGTGCCGGATCGATGCCATGCTCTTTGGGCCCGAGCACATCGGGCTCGATCTTGCCGCCTGCGGCAGCGGCCTTGGCGCGCGATTTTTTCACGGGCTCGGCACTCTCGGCTGCAGCGGCCTTGCCGCGGCCGAGGATGGAGCGAATCAGTTTCTTGATCATTGCGGGTGGCCGTCGGCGAAGAGGTTCAGCACCGGCCAGCCGCGCGCCTGGGCGTGCGCCAGCAGCTTGTCGTTGGGGTTGGTGGCGATCGGATCGGTGACGCGTTCCAGCAGCGGAATGTCGTTCTGCGAATCGCTGTAGAAGTAGCTGCGCTCGAACTGGTCCAGCTTGAAGCCCAGGCGTTCCAGCCAGGCTTCGGTGTGCACGATCTTGCCCGGGCCGAAGGTCGGCGTGCCGTCCAGCTTGCCGGTGAGGTTGCCGGCGTCATCGAGCGCGGGCAGGGCGGCGATCAGGTGTTCCACGCCGAAGTGCGAGGCGATCGGCTTTGTCACGAAGTGGTTGGTGGCGGTGACGATGGCCACCAGGTCACCGGCATCCAGGTGCTGCTTCACCAGGGCCACGGCTTGCGGCAGGATGGCGGGCTTGACCACTTCGTCCATGAATTGCAGGTGCATTTCGTCGAGCTGCGTGCGCGGGAAGCGCGACAGGTTGCCCAGCGCGAATTCCAGATAGGCCACCGGATCGAGCGTGCCGTTCTGGTAATGGGCGAACCATTCGTCATTGGCCTTGCGGAAGCTGTCGGCATCCACGGCGCCGATGCGCGCCATGAATTCACCCCACTCGTGGTCGGAGTCGAGCGGCAGCAGGGTATGGTCGAGATCGAAAAGGGCGAGGTTCATTGTTCTCCGGATTCCTGTTGTAACAGTTCGCGTAGCAAGGGCAGGGTGATGGCGCGCTTGGTGGCCAGCGAGTAGCGGTCCAGCGCGTCGAGCATGCGCGACAGCGAGGGCATGTCGCGCCGGTAGTGGGTGAGCATGTACATCATCACGGCCGGGGGGATTTCCAGGCCGCGGTCCAGGGTGATCTGCAGCAGGGCGGCGATCTTCTCGTCGTCCGACAGGTCGTGCACCTGGTAGATCAGGCCCCAGCCGAGCCGCGTGCGCAGGTCTTCGCGCAGCTCCAGGCGGGTCGGCGGCAGGGTGCCGGTGCAGACCATGCAGCCGCCCTGTTCGCGGATCTGGTTGAACAGGTTGAAGGCGT